>JAPLIW010000735.1 GCA_026388915.1 Deltaproteobacteria bacterium | reverse complement strand
AATATTCATAGCTTGGAGGCCTTGCCCGGCCCGGGGGCAAGGCCGTGGTTCTCGGCATGATGAGGCACGGATTCTTTCATCGGTCCGGGCGGAATCGGCCCGGGGGTGCGCAGATGACCCTGCCCGTACCGCCTCCCTCTGCGGAAGGGGAGCGATCTTTCATCGGATCTTCGCTACCCGCCGATCCTGCCTTCCAACCACGGCCTTGTCCCCGGGCCACAAGAAAAGGCATCTCCAAAGTGAAGGGGGGCAAGCACCAAGGAATCGTTGCCTTTCCCGGCAATCCTGGTAAAATATTAAATAAGGGGAGATGAAAAAGAGTAAACCACCGACAAAAGTCCGACTGGGAATCGACTTCGGCACTACCCGCACGGTGGTCGCCCGGGTGGAGGGGGGCAATTACCCCCTGGTCACTTTTGAGGCCGAGTGGGGGGACGGGCAGGAGTGGTATCCTTCTCTCATTGCCGGGAAGGGATCGCAGCGGGTCTTTGGATGGGAAGCGTGGTCCAAGCAGTCGGAAGAAGGCTGGCAGATCATCCGCTCCCTGAAACGTTACCTGTCCCAGGCCAACCCGGAAACCCGCCTTCAAGTAGGGGAGGAAAAGGTTCCCCTCCTGACCCTGCTTACCGAATATTTGAATTCCCTCCGGCAGGACCTCCTGGAAAATTCCAACCTTCAGCTCCGGGATTCGGCGATCCTGGAGGTGATGGTCGGCGTCCCGGCCAATGCCAACAACAATCAGAGATTCCTGACCCTGGAAGGGTTTCGGCGGGCTGGTTTTGAAGTCCTGGGATTGATCAATGAACCCTCCGCCGCCGGGGTGGAGTATGCTTTCCGGTATCGCCAACAGGCCTCGGAGCGAAAAAGAGAGTATCTTCTGGTTTACGATCTGGGCGGCGGGACCTTCGACCTTTCGGTCATTCAGATGAGTGATCTCAGCCATCGGGTCATGACCACCGCGGGGATGGAGCACCTGGGCGGGGATGACTTTGACGCTGCCCTGGCCGACCTGGCGGCTGAGCGGGCCGGGCTGAAGCCCGGGATTCGATCGAATTTCTGGCTCCTGGAAGAGTGCCGGGAGAAGAAAGAGAGCCTTCACCCCAACACCAAGAAGATCCTCCTGGACCTCACGCGCGCGCTGGGGCGGGAACTGGAGGTGACCGTAACCACCGCGCAGTTCTACGAGCGGTCGCGCCCGCTGGTTGAGCAGACCCTGGCTGCCGTCGAAGACACCCTGAGCCGGCCGACTCTCGACGAAGTCTCTCCCGGATGGGCCGAAAGTGCGGTTCTCTATCTCGTCGGGGGAGCAGCGGAACTTCCCCTCATCTCCCAGATGCTGCGGGAAGCGTACGGCCGCCGGATCCGCAAGTCCCCCTACCCGCGAGCCGCCACCGCCATCGGGCTGGCCATTGCCGCCGACGAAATGGCCGGCTTTACCGTCCAGGACCGCTTTACCCGCCATTTCGGGGTGTGGAGGGAGGAAGAAGACGGCCGGCAGATCTCCTTTGACCCCATCTTCCCCAAGGACACCCTTCTTCCCGCCAAAGGAGAGCCGCCCCTGCTCCAATCCCGTCGTTACCAGCCGGCCCACAACATCGGCCACTTCCGTTACCTGGAATGCAGCCACATCGATGACCGGGGCCAGCCCACGGGAGACTTTACCGCCTGGGATGAAATCCGCTTCCCCTTCGACCCCGCTTTCACCGGGGGAAATGGATGGGGAAAAGTTCCCATCCAGCGTTTTGAGGCCCCGCAGGACATCCAGGTCGAAGAAATCTACACCTGCGACAACCAGGGGATCGTAAAGGTCACCCTCATTAACCATTCGAACGGCTTCCAAAAATCTTACCAGCTCCGCCACGGGGCTTAGAACAGATCTGATTCCCCTATGTAGGGGCGACCCGCCGGGTCGCCCCTACTTCCCAACCAGATGAATAAAGAATATGACGTAATCGTCGTCGGTGCCGGTCCCGGCGGGTGCAGCGCGGCCATATGCCTGGCCCGCCGGGGGTGCGACGTTTTGTTATTGGAAAAGGAACAATTCCCGAGGGGCAAAGTCTGCGGGGACGGAATCAGCCCTCCGGCCCTGGAGACTCTGGATCGGTTGGGAATCCTTCCCGAGATCATAGGGAAAAGTCCATGGAAAATCGATGGATTGGTGATCTCTTCTCCTGCCGGACAAGCGGTCACGGCCTCTTTTTCCCACCTGAAAGGCCCGTTTCCCTTCGGCCTGGTCATGCCGCGCAGAGAATTTGATTTCCTGGTTTTGCAGCAGGCCCGGAAGTATTCGAACATAGAAATCCTGGAGAATTGGGAGGTTAAGGATTTCATCGACCAGAACGGATCGGTCAGGGGAGTCAAAGCGCAATCCGATGGCCGAAAAGGGGAGTTCTTGGCCAAGTTCCTCGTCGGAGCCGACGGCGCCTATTCGGTGGTCGCACGAAAAACGGTTTCCCGGGAGAAAAAGTTTCAACAAGGCGCCTTCGGGATACGGGCCTATTTTAAGGGGGTAAAGGGCTTAACCCATCAGAGCGAGATTCACTGCGACCGGGCCATTCTTCCCGGGTATGGCTGGGTTTTCCCCACCGGGGAGGATTCGGCCAACGTGGGCGTGGGAATCGCGTCGCGGCACTTGAAAGAAAATAACATCCGCAATCTATTCCAGACCTTTGTGGAGGGAACCCCCTTCGTAAAGGAAAGATTGCGGGGGGCGCGGATGGTTGAAAATTCCCTGCAGGGGGGCCCGATTCCCCTGGGTTCCTTTTTCCGGCGGCGAAGCCGTAAGAACGTCCTGCTGGTAGGCGATGCAGGCGGCTTCACGGATGTCCTGACTGGTGAGGGAATCTACTTCGCCCTGCGAAGCGGGGAGTGCGCGGCGGAAGCCATTCACTCGGCATTGAAATCGCCAGAAGAAATGGAGAAAGTAGGGCGGATCTATGAGGGTCTCTGGAGGAACGCCCTCCGGAGCCGGGAGTTCCTGTTCGGGTCCTTTGTCCAGAGGCTGATCGTAAGGGAATTTTTCCTGAACCGGAATATCGCCCGGGCGCTCAAAAAACCATCCATGGCCCTGAATTTGGCTTCCATTCTTTGCCATCAAAAAACAAAGATGGGATTATTGTTTTAACTTGACAAGATTTTATTTTTAAGTTAATCCTTTGTCCTGATGTGACCTTGTAGCCGATTCTATACCCAACCTGACCTTCAACCTTATGGATCGGATGATGATGATGAGAAGATTCCGGAGGTTCTCCCTTACGGTTACCCAACAGCCTTCTGTCTGTATTGGAAATCCTTGCCATTTCTTCGGCCAAACCACTTCAGTTTCATACCAGGGGAAATCAGGCCCGATTCTTTCAAGGGTTCAAGTTTGATGGACTCGTAAAAAGTCTCTTGAGGCGTCACCCCGGCGAAAGCCGGGGTCCAGAACATCTTGAATTAACTGGATTCCGGCTTTCGCCGGAATGACGAATTCTATGGAATTTCGGCTTTTTACGAGTTCATCAAGTTTTATCTTAAGATCGGTTCGCCACACGAGACTGACCCGGAAGGATAGGAATCGAAAGCGGGATAATTGCCTAGAGCTGGAAGTCTTTTTTTAACCCTATTGACCTGAGGAAAGGAGGAAGGGAGATGAAATCGATTCTTAAGAAGTCTTGGATGGTGGTGGTGATAGGATGTTTTTGCTTCTTCTTCGTTTGGGTTCTGGGCCCGTCCCGGGCCATGGCCTTCGAGCCCCTCAAGGGGGACCTTTCCAAATATGACCCGAAGAACCAGACACTTGCAACTTCCGGCGACAACATTAAGATTGCCATGTGGGATCAGGTTTCAGGGGTGATCGCCTATCTTGGGGAGGCTTACTCGGCTATCCTTGGATTTGTCGCCCAGGATATCAACTCCCAGGGCGGGATTCTGGTAGACGGCAAGATGAAGAAGATTCAGTTCATCCTGGCGGATACCCAGGGGAGGCCGGACCCGGGCAAGCGGGCGGCCGAAAAGGCAATCCTGCAGGACAAAGTCAACGTATTTGCGGGAGTAGCCGGCACTCACATTGCCAAGGTGGGCCAGGCGGTGGCCAAAGATCATAAGACCATTTTCATGAACGTTTCCGCATACTCCGATGAACTCATGGACCTTCCGGACTGGAACGAGTATGTCTTTCGCACATGTGGGACCTCCGCCACCGTCGGCAAGAGTCTGGCCATTTTTTATGAAAAACGCCCCGAAACGAAGTTTTACATCTTAGCCCAGGACTACCTCTGGGGACATTCCTCCTGCGCCGCCTTCAAAAAGGCCATAAAAGAAGCCAAGCCCAAAGCCCAGATCGTGGGCGAGGAGTACTTTCCCGTGTATACCAAGGATTTTGCGCCCTACTTAGAAAAGGTGCGGGCCTCGGGAGCCGAGGTGATTGTTCAAATGGCCTGGGGGGCCGACAATGAGAACCTGATCAAGCAATCGAGACAATTAGGTTTGAAAAGCCCCTTGAAACCGGAATATTACATCCCCATGGCCAGTCCCTTTCTGGATGATACCCGCCCCTTAGTGACTGTCGGCGGCCCGGCAGGGCGAGGCTTGGTCCTGTGCACGGATTTCTACCTGGACCGCAGGGTGCCGAATGTTAAGAAATTAGCCGACATATGGACCGGCCTGTGGAAGACATGGAAAGCGCCCTATAACACAGAACTGTACCAATGGCCCGGCGGCGGCTGGTATAGAAACCTTACCTCCTACTACTGGTACCTTCAGGTTGTCCAGAAGGCCGGCAGCACCGATCCGAAGAAGGTCATCGCCGCCTGGGAGGGGGACACCTTCGATTTCTTCGGCTGGAAACATTACATGCGGCCCGCTGACCATCAGGTTATAGCGGACCGCCCCATCGCTGAAATGGTGTTCCCCAATACCTGGGACAACCCCAATTGCGCGATGCCTGGCGATCCTACTTGGATACCGGCCGCGAAATGCTTCCCCACTTTCGATAAAAAACTCGAAGGCCGGGTTAAAAAATAGGGTATTTTGACGCCCCCTGCTAAGGTCTCGCCCTGCTTTCAGCCGGGGGCGAGCTTTAAGGGAAATTATTCAATTGGTATCAATTTAGC
>JAPLIW010000405.1 GCA_026388915.1 Deltaproteobacteria bacterium | reverse complement strand
TATTCCGCACTCCGCATTCCGAATTCCGCATTCTTGGCAATCACCGCGCCCCGGGCCGCCGAAGATACGATTCGCCCATAAATATCAAGGTAGCCCCGGGGGTATTTCTTTATGGGGGGGACCAGTTTACCTCTCCTCTTTTTGATCTCCGTATCCGATACCTTCAACTCGAGCTTCCGCTTCTCGATGTCGATCTCAATCACATCTCCGTTCTGAACCAGGGCGAGGATGCCTCCTTCGGCCGCTTCGGGGCAAAGGTAGCCGATCGAGGCCCCTTCGGTATAGCCCGAGAAACGGCCGTCGGTGACGATGTAGTTGGTCTCGCCCATGCCGGCTAATTCCAGGGCCACCCGGAACATGGCCATCTCTCTCATGCCCGGCCCGCCCTTGGGACCCTCGTACCGGATCACGATCACGTCTCCTTTTTCAATCTGCTTGCTTCCCAGGCCGAGGAGGGCTTCCTCTTCGGAATTGAAGACCTTGGCCCTCCCGACAAAGTGCCAGAGGCTCTCTTTCACCGCTACCTGTTTAATGACCGCTCCCTCCTCCGCCAGGTTTCCCTTCAGCACGGCAATGCCCCCGTAAGGATGGACAGGATGGGTGAGGGAGCGGATGACCTCGGGGTTGAACACCGCCGCTTTCTCCAGATTTTCCGACACCGTCTTTCCGGTCACGGTCAAGGGTGTCCCCTCCAGGAGAGCGCCCAGGTTCTTCATGATACCCGGGATTCCGCCGGCTTCATCGAGTTCCACCACGTAGTGAGGGCCGGCGGGTTCGATGTTGGCCAGGTGGGGGATCTTGCGGGACAGGAGGTCGAAGTCGGAGTAATCCACCTTCAACCCCAGTTCATACGCCAGGGCAGGCAGATGCAGGACGGTATTCAGAGAACCGCCGATGGACAGGTTCACCTTGATGGCGTTCTCCAGGGCGCTTTGGGTCATGATCCGGGAAGGGGTGATCCCCCTGGTATAGAGTTCCATGATCTTCTCCCCGGCCTGCTCGGCCAGACGGGCTTTCTTGGTCATCACCGCGGGGGCCGTGCCGTCGCCCGGGAGGCTCATCCCCAGGGCTTCGCTCAAGCAGGCCATGGTGTTCGCCGTTCCCATTCCCCAGCAGGCGCCGGCGCAGGGGTAGAAGGAAGCCAACCCCTCCTCCCGGACCTCTTTCGTTGTTCCCGGGGTAAAAATTTTTCGAACCGCGTCCCCGAAGTTGCATACCGAGATCTTGACTTTCTCCCTCGGCCAATAGCCGGGCGGCATGGGCCCGCCGGTCACGAGGATCGCGGGGATATCGACCCGCGCCGCGGCCATGAGCAGGGCCGGGATGATCTTGTCGCAGGAACCGATCAGAACGGCGGCATCGTAGCAGTGGGCCCGCAGTCCCAGCTCGACGGAATCGGCGATGACTTCCCGGCTGGGGAGGACGAATTTCATCCCCTCATGCCCGTTGGCCAACCCGTCGCACAGGGAAAGGGTGTAAAACTCGGTGGGAATCCCTCCTGCCGTGCGGACCCCCGCCTTGACCCGCTCGGCCAGGGTTCTCAGATGCATATGCCCCGGGTGCATTTCGTTGTAGGTGTTGACCACGGCCACCTGGGGGCGCTGGATTTCCTCGTAGGTCAGCCCGCAGGCGTAAAGCATGGAACGGCGGACCATGGAGAGAGGGTCGTCGTTCGAGAAAACTTTGCTGTTTTTTTTCGGTTCCATTGTTCCTCCCAGGGAAAAAGATTGATTCACCGCAGAGACACAGAGAACACAGAGGCAAACTTATGAAATCCCAAGCACCAAATCCCAAACTAATTCATAAATCCAAAATACCAGCGTTCATCCGCGTCCGATTGTCTTTCCCATTCTCTATGGTCTCTGGGCCCTCTGTGGCTAAATGCTTTTTGGGGGGAATGATTGCAGATTTTCATTGGTTTGTCAAAAACGAATCTTCACCCAGTAGAAAGAACTTGACAGGACCCGCGCAGTGTATTAAAACCCTCTCGTATCCTTCCGTTTTTCCAGCGCCAGAAATTCAGGAACCGCTAATCTGATCCCTGAGGGATCTCTAAAAGGAGGGGCCTATGAGAAAGAAGAGTATTTTGACATTCGTGTCCATCCTGGCAGTCCTGTTCTTTTTCCTCCCCACCCAGGCCGCCCGGTCGGCGGATGACGTAATTACGATCGGTTACAGCGGCCCCCTGAGCGGGGGAGGGGCCCAATTCGGGCAGAACCTCAAGTGGGGTCTGGAGCTGGGGGCGGAGGACTTCAACGCCCTCGGGGGGGCGACGGTGGCCGGGAAGAAGTACAAGGTGCGGATCGTCAGCATGGACGATCAGTTCCAGACCGCGCTCACCGTAAACAACGCCAAGCGCCTGGTCCATCAGGAAGGGGCCAGGATGGTTTTCAACCCCTCCAGCGGAGGGATCTTCGGGCTGATGGCCATCAACGAGAAGGAAAACTTCATCGTATGCGCCTATACCACCAACCAGAAGTGCATCACTTCGGGAAACAAGCTCATCTTCCGCGGACCGCCCTCCATGCTGATCTACGTGCAGAACTGGGCCGACCGGGCCATGGCCAAGGGGTGGAAGAAGTGCGCCATGATGCCCGACGCCTATGACTACGGCAAGATCTGGAGCGGCCTCTTCGAAAATTACTGGAAGGAGAAAGGGGGAACCATCACCACCAACATCCCCGTGGACTTCATGAAGGTCACCGATTATTATCCCCTCCTGACCAAAGCGCTGGCCACCCAGCCCGACTGCATCCTGATCGGCTCTTCCTCCGAGCCCGACGCCATGCAGATCCAACAGGCCCGGGAGCTGGGCTTCAAGGGGGGCTTCATCATCATCGAGCGGGGAAAGCTGGAAGAAATGGAGCGGATCGTGAGCAAGATGGATGCCCTGAACGGATGCATCGGGACGGCCCCGTTCATGATGTACCCGGGAGATAATATCAAAAAGCTGGCCGACAAATTCCACAAGAAATACGGCCAGGACAAGATCATCGTTCATGAAACCGGGATCGCCTACGGGAACGTCCTGGGATACGTGGCCAGCGTCATGGTGGCGGGGACGACAACGGATCCCCAGAAAATCATGAAGGCCATGCTGAGCAACGAGCAATACAAAAATCCCTTCCTGAAGGAAAACGATCCTTACTACACCGATTACATTTACCCGAACGGAGCCGTCAAGGGGAATGTCTTCGGAATCGAGGTGGAGGGCGGAAAATACAGCAAACCCTTCCCGGTCGCAGCCCCGGATTGGGTGTATACGAAAGAATACTAGAAAGGAAGATAAGGTGATTGGGAGATCGGGAGATGGGGGGATTTAGTTTCGATCCCGCAAGCGTGGGGTCGAAACTCGCCAATCGCTTTATTAACCCGCAACCGGCAACTGGCAACCGGCAACGCTCTTTTGGTTAAAGGCTTATCTTGGGCGTCTTCTTACAGACCGTCATCAACGGGATCATGCTGGGCTCCATCTACGCCCTGGTCGCCCTCGGTCTGACCCTCATCTACGGCATCCTGGAGATTCCCAATTTCGCCCACGGCGCCCTCTACATGGTGGGCGCCTATATTTCCTTCCTGATCATCACCTCCGCGGGAATCCCTTACTGGATCGCCCTGGTTCTCTCCGCGGCCATTCTTTTTTTCATCGGGATGTTTGTGGAGCGGATCGTCTACCGCCCCTTGTACGTGCAGCCGGTGATCAACTCCTTTATCGCCGCGGTGGGATTGATCCTGATCCTGGAGAATGGGGCCCAGGCCCTGTGGGGGCCCCAGTTCAGGCGGTTCCCCCGGGCCACCAGCCAGGTTTTTCAGGTTCTCGGGGTCACGATTACCTCTCAGCGAATCCTGGTGATCGTACTGACCATCCTCCTCATCCTGGCCGTTCACTGGTTCATCAAGCGGACCCGCTGGGGGGCGGCCATCGAAGCCACCTCCCAGAGCCGGGAAGGGGCCCAGCTTATGGGCATCAACGTGAGCCTGGTGGGGGGAATCACCTTCGGCCTGGGGACGGCCATGGCCGCGGTGGCGGCCAGCCTGGTGGCTCCTATCCTCATGATCTATCCCACCATGGGTGGGCCGGTCATCGGCATGGCCTTCGTGATCATCATTCTCGGGGGGATGGGAAGCTTCTTCGGGGCGGTGGTGGGCGGATACCTCATCGGGCTGGCGGAGACCCTCTTCTCCACCTATGTGACCACGAATTACGTGGAGGCGCTCATCTTCGGGATTCTCGTGTTCGTTCTGGCGGTGAAACCGACGGGCTTGTTCGGGAAGGCGCATTAAAAGACTCCAGTTTCGGGTTTCGGGTTTCAAGTTTCAGGTTTTTTAACCCGAAACTCGAAACTTGAAACCCGAAACTCATTCGGTGGTTTCATGGATAAGAAATTATACTACCTCCTCTTGATCCTATTTTTAATCGCCGCCCCGCTGGTCGTCACCGGACAGTACCCCCAGCACATCATGGTGATGTGCGGAATCTGGGTGATTGCCTCCCTGGCCCTCAACCTCATCCTGGGGTACACGGGCCAGCTCAACCTGGCCCACGGGACCTTCTTCGGGATCGGCGCTTACGCCACGGCGCTCCTGGTGCAGAAGTTGGGTTTCTCCTTCTGGCTGGCCCTTCCTCTGGGCTGTGCGATTACCGCCTTCATGGGATTCCTGACCGGGCTGCCGACGCTTCGGACCAAGGGGCATTATTTCCCCATCACCACCATGTGCCTGGGGATCGCCATCTACTATGTGATCGCCCGATGGGACGATTTTACCGGCGGGGCCCGGGGGCTTTTCGGCCTGCCCCGGCCGGACCCGATCCCCCTGCCCTTTGGGGGAAGCATCTCCTTCGAAACCACGATCGCCTGCTACTACCTGGTGCTCTTTTTCGCCTTCCTCACCTATGGGGCCATCTCGCGGCTGGTGAAATCCCTGGCCGGCCGGCGGCTGGTTGCGGTCCGGGGAAATGAGGACCTGGCCCAGTCGGTGGGAATCAATACCATGCAGAGCAAGATTCTCAGCTTCACCATCAGCACTTTCTTCGCCGGCCTGGCGGGGGGCCTCTTTTCCGCCTACATGGGGACACTGATGGCGGAACAGGCCCACTACCTTCTCAGCTTCGAGATGCTCATCTACGTCATGATTGGGGGCATCGGCACCATGGCCGGCCCGGTTATCGGGGGCGTTCTTCTTCCCATCCTGGGGGAAATTCTGCAGCCCCTGGCCGGGTTCCGGCTGATTCTTTTCGGTTTGCTGCTGATTTTGATCATCCAGTTCCTGCCCTTCGGAATCGTGGGAGGCCTGCGGATAGCCCGGATGCGCCGGGCCCAGAAAAGGGGGGCTTCATGAGCGGAGTCCTGCTCCAGGCCAAGGGGGTGTCGAAGGACTTCGGAGGGCTTCGGGCGGTGCGGGACCTGAATTTTGAGATTCAGCGGGGGGAGATCTTCAGCATCATCGGCCCCAACGGTTCCGGGAAAACAACCACCTTCAACCTGGTCACGGGATTCCTCCCGGTCACGGGAGGAGAGATCTCCTTCAAAGAAGATCAAATCACCGGACTAAAGCCCTTCCAGATATGCCGCAAGGGGATCGCCCGAACTTTCCAGCGGACCACTCTCTTCGAGAGGAACACGGTCCTGGAAAATCTCGTCATCGGCCAGAGGGCCACCCGGGAATCAAGCATCTTGAGCTGCATCCTCGGCAGCCCCGGGGCCAGGCAGAGGGAAAAAGAGGCTCTGGAAAAGGCCCATGAACTCGCCGAATTCATCGGTCTCTCCCGACAAAAAATGATCCCCCCCGGGGCCCTTCCCCAGGGGGCCCAGAAACAGTTGTCCATCGGCCTGGCCCTGGCCTCTGCCCCGGAGCTGCTCCTTCTGGATGAGCCCGTGGGAGGGGTTAACATGGAGGAGATCGGCGCGCTCATCGATTTGATCACCCGGATCCGGAAATCCGGAACCACCATCTGCCTGATCGAGCACAAGATGAGCGTGGTCATGAACATCTCCGACCGGGTCATAGTCCTCAGCTACGGAGAGAAGATCGCCGAAGGCTCCCCGGCCGAAGTTTCCCAGAACGAAAAAGTCATAAAGTCCTACCTGGGCGAAAGATATGCTGCTTCGCGTAGACAAAGTTGAGAGCTTTTACGGCCGGTCCCAGATCCTGCACGGGGTTTCCCTGGAGATCAAGGAAGGGGAATTTGTCTGCGTCCTGGGGGCCAACGGCGCCGGGAAGACCACCCTTCTGAAGACCATCGCCGGGCTGGTGAAGCCGCGCAGGGGTGCGGTGGAATTTGCAGGCCGGAGGATCGATGCGTTCCCCGCCCACCAGATTGTGCGGGAAGGGATTACCCTGGCCCCCGAGGACCGGAAGATCTTTCCTCAAATGAGTGTGTACAAGAATCTTATCTTGGGAGCCTGGGTCCACGGCGGGGCTCCAGAGAAAATTCAGAAAAATATCACCCAGGCCTATGACCTCTTTCCCATTCTGAAAGACCGCCGGGACCAGATGGCCGGCACGCTGAGCGGGGGGGAGCAGCAGATGCTGGTCATCGGCCGCAGCCTCATGTCCAACCCTAAGCTTCTCATGCTGGATGAACCTTCCCTGGGTCTTGCCCCCCTGGTGGTGGAACGCATCTTCGAAATCATCCAGGAGATCCACCGCCGCTCAACCACAGTTTTACTGGTGGAACAGAACGCCTCCATGAGCCTCACCACCGCCGGCCGCGGCTACATCCTGGAAAACGGCCGCATCATCCTCGAAGGCCCGGCCCAAAACCTGCTCGAGGACGAAAAGGTAAAGAAAGCCTACCTGGGCTTATAAACCCAGGTTTGATATCCATGGAAATTGCATAATAGGGGACATCCTTTCCGACCTGGGAGCGGACACGATCGGAAGCCCGGGGCTGGCACCTTCTGCCATCCTCCATGGCGTTTTCAGAGCTACCTTTTTGGGCGGCCAAAGGAAGAATGAACGGAAAACCTTTCGGGCTGCTGCAAATGAAATTTAATTTACAGGACACTGCCAGTTCTGGTATCGGCTTCTTCCTGAAGTCAACAACCGGACATTTTAATCAAACATGCTTGATTTGAATCGGTAATCATCAATGCTCTTTTTTCGTTGACATACTATTCCCTCTTTCATATATTCAACTCATCCTAAAGCGACTTCTTATCACTGGCATACTGGGGCGTATGAACGGGCGTGAGGATCGAGCCGCGCGTCGCGAGGGCATCATCCTGTTGATCGTCGTCGTCCTCGTCTGGGGCCTCACGTGGCCTGTGAATAAGGTGATCTTGGCGAGCCTTCCCCCGCTGTGGATGGCCGCTATGCGCTCGGCGATCGCCACCGTCGCGATGTTCGTCATCGCGATATCTCGGGGCCGTCTCGTCACGCCGTGCCGGGCCGACGTGCCGGTGCTACTGAGCATCACGCTGCTCCACATGGTGGGCTTCGTGATCCTGTCGTACGTGGGGTTGCAGCTCGTGCCCACCGGCCGCTCGGTGGTGCTGGCCTATACCACGCCGCTCTGGGTGACTCCGGGGGCAAGCCTGTTCCTGAAGGAGCGGCTGACGGCGAGGCGT
>JAPLIW010000461.1 GCA_026388915.1 Deltaproteobacteria bacterium | reverse complement strand
GTCATGGTAACCGAGTGTCTCAAGCCTTACGCCCGGGAGGGTTTACAGGTTCATTTCGTCTCCAACGTAGATGGAACTCATATTGTGGAAACCCTGAAAAAGCTGAACCCGGAGACCACGCTTTTCCTCATTGCTTCCAAGACTTTTACCACCCAGGAAACCATGGCCAACGCGTTTTCGGCGAGAGAGTGGTTTTTAGCCCGGGCCAACGATCTCCGGCATGTGGCCCTTCATTTTGCGGCCATCTCCACCAACACGGAAAAAGTAAAAGCCTTTGGGATCCATCCCGAAAACATGTTCATCTTCTGGGATTGGGTGGGAGGGCGTTATTCTCTTTGGTCGGCCATCGGATTGTCCATCGCCTGCTATGTGGGGTTTGCAAATTTTGCCGAACTCCTGCGGGGAGCCCACGAGATGGACCGCCATTTCCGGGAAACCCCTTTGGCGGAAAATATCCCGGTGATTCTGGCCCTGATCGGAATCTGGTACAACAACTTCTTCGGGGCCGAAACCGAAGCCATTCTCCCCTACGACCAGTCCATGCACCGCTTTCCCGCCTATTTCCAGCAGGGGAACATGGAGAGTAACGGAAAATCCGTCGATCGAAAGGGCCGGAGGGTACCGTACCAGACGGGCCCGATCATCTGGGGAGAGCCGGGAACGAACGGTCAGCACGCTTTCTATCAGCTGATTCATCAGGGAACAAAATTGATACCCGCGGACTTTCTGGCTCCAGCCGTCTCCCACAACCCGGTGGGGAATCATCACGCTATCCTTCTCTCCAACTTTTTCGCCCAGACCGAAGCCCTTCTTCAAGGAAAAAGCAAGGAGGAAGTGATCGAAGAATTACAAAGGGAAGGAATCACCGACGAGGAAATGAACAAGCTCTGGCCCTACCGGGTTTTCGAGGGGAACCGTCCAACCAATTCCATCCTCTTCAAAAAATTAACCCCCCGGGTCCTGGGAAGCCTCATCGCCATGTACGAGCACAAAATCTTCGTTCAGGGGGTCATCTGGAACATCTTCAGCTTTGACCAGTGGGGCGTGGAGCTGGGGAAGCAGCTGGCCGGGAAAATCTTTCCGGAATTAACGGATGACCGCTCGGTTCATTCCCATGATTCGTCCACCAATGGGTTGATCAACGCCTTCAAGGATATGAGAAAAAATGAAACACTTTAGCTCTTTGAAAAAGGTAAGTTTTGCCCTCTGAAATGACCCCCCAGAAATCCCCCCCTTCCCCCCTTTGCAAAGGGGGGTTGGGGGGATTTCAGCGATGGGCATTTCAATCGATATGGCCTCGACATGATTTTCAAGCGGCTAAATTGATACGAAAAAATGAGGAAGGGAAATGAATAACATTTCCTCCGCGGAAAAACCGAAAGGGTGGTTTAACCGCTTCATTTCCGGCAACCGGACGGCCTTGGCCCTGCTGGCGGCTCTAGTGGTCCTTGTCCTGGCGTACCGGAGCCGTCTCACCTACGGCTTATTTACGCATCCGATTAGACCCTTTGATTTTTCTCCCGGCTCCCATCCCATCCGGTTTGCCCTGGCTTACGGGTATTCCGATCTGGTTGTGATTCTAACCTGCTTTTTCCTTTTCTTGCTCCTCTCCCAGGGGCGCATTCTCCTTAAGAGCCGGCCGATCTCTTTCGGTTTTCGGGTTGCGGGGCTGGCTCTCCTCCACCTGGTCCTGGGAGGTCTCCTGTTCCTTCACCTGGGGCATTTCCGCTTTCTCTTCGACGCCCAGACCGGGTTCGATTTCGGGGTGATCCTGGAGTCGGTGTACAGCGTCTCGACCCTCGACACCCTGAAATTTCTGGAGGTCCGGGACTGGTTATTCGTCCTCTTCCCCGTGGGGGTCTTCTGGGTGGTTTGGCTCCTCCCCCCGGGGGCGCGGGCCTGGGTGGCGAAAATTTCCCTTGCGGTCGTGGTTTTCTGGGGAGCTTTCTCCCTCTTGGTTTCTCCGGGACAGAAGAATGCCGTTCCGGCGGAGATCCGGGTGAACCCCGGCATTTTCTTCGTTTCCGACATGGTCGAACACTTGGGCAGGTCTTCGACCGAAGATCGAAGGTTGGTCAAGGTTCAGGAAACGGAGTCCGGCATCAGGCTCACCGGACCTCTCTACGCCCATTCCATCCGGGCGGTGAAAAATCTTCCTCCTCCAACCAATCATCCCTGGAATGTGGTCTTCCTGGTCCTGGAGTCGGTGGGGACCCGCTACATGCTGGGGGGCTCCGACGGGAGTCCGGTCCCCATGCCCTTCCTGAATCAGCTGGCCAGGGAGAGCTGGTTCTTGAAGAATCATTACACCACCTCCAACGTGAGCACCAAGGCGATGTTTTCCGTCCTCAGCGGCCTCTACGAATTTTTCAACCGGAGAACCCTGGGAGTTCAAGAGGACACCCAGATTCCTTCCCTGCCCAGTTTCCTGGGCCCGAAATACGATTCCTTCCTCGTTTCTCCCTCTTCTTCCGCCTGGTACTTCCCCCTTCCGTTCCTGAGAAACGGGGGGCTCCGGGAGATTTATACCTACGAAAACCTGGACTTCAAGATCCGGGAAGAGTTGAGCACCCTGGGCCGATACATCGCCCGGGATGAAATCCAGACCGTGGATTTTTTCCTCCAGCGAATCAGTAAGGCCCGGGAACCCTTTCTGGGGATGTACGTGAGCTTTGTCGCCCATTTCCCCTATTTCGACTACGGACCCGAGTACCGCATCGTAGAGAGTGACGGAAAATCGATCAGCCGCTACCTCAACAACCTGTACCTCCTGGACCGGATGGTGCAGCGGATCTTCGAGCACCTGAAGAAGCAGGGCCTGCTGGAGAGAACCCTCCTGGTCATCGTGGGCGATCACGGCCAGGCTTTCGGGCAGCACCATCCGGACAACTATCTGCACTACCGGTACAGCTACAACGTGAACCTGGAGGCCCCGGTGATCTTTCACCAGCCGGCCCTCTTCAAACCGAAGGTTTTTCAGGTTCCGACCAACCATGCCGATATTTTGCCAACTCTTCTGGACGCCCTGCGGATTCCCTACAACCCCGCCCTATTGGACGGAGAGTCCTTATTCCACCGGAAGCTGAGCCGAAAGTACCTCTTTTTTTACGGGCACGAGGAGAGTATCTCCTCGCTGAGCACGGAGGGGATCAAGGTTCAGGTTTCTCTGAAGAAGGACCGATGCTGGGCTTTTGACCTGAAGGCCGACCCGGGGGAGAAGAATCCCCTGACGTGCGGTCCTTACCAGACCCAGCTGGAGGCGCTCCGCAATTTTGTCCGCCACCACGATGCCAGTCTGGTCCAGTACAATGCGAGCAATCGGGAAAGGAAAGACTTCCAGGGACAGAAACACCCCGCCCTTGCAGCTCTCCCGGCCAGCTCTCCTGCTCTTATTTCCTCAAAAGGTCGATGATCTCCATCCGGTTGTTGGCCTGGGGGTGTTTCGTCGAGGGCCCTTCGGTGAGGACCACCAGGTTTCCCTCCACCTCATGGTCCTGCATCCATTTGCGGACATAAGCGTTCCAGTCGTCGGGATGATCCGGCTCGCACAGGGGATAAACGCCATAGGTAAACTGAAGGCGCTGACAGGTGGACTCCTGGGAGCTCACGGCGGTGATCCATACGGGAGGCCGGAAGCGGGCAATGGACCGGGCGGTGGCCCCGCTGTGGGTCGGTACGAATACGGCGGCCGGGGCGATCCTCTCCAGGGTGGTTTCCACGCTCAGGGCAATCAGGTCGGTGAGGCTGATCTGGCCTTTTTGCCCGATCCCCCGGAGGGTTTCCCGGACATAGGAGGCAGACCGGTAGGGCTCGATGGCGGCGGCAATCCTGGCCAGCATGGCCACCGATTCCACGGGATACCTGCCCATGGCTGATTCACCGGAGAGCATGACACAGTCGGTTCCATCCAGAATGGCATTGGCCACGTCCGTGGCCTCCGCCCGGGTCGGGCGCCGGTTGTCAGTCATGGATTCCAGCATCTGGGTGGCGGTGATGACCGGTTTGCCCAGCAGGTTGGCCTTGCGCATGAGCTGCTTCTGGACCAGGGCGATCTGCTCGATGGGGATCTCCACCCCCAAGTCCCCCCGGGCGATCATGATTCCGTCCGCCGCCTCCAGGATTTCGTCGATATGGGCGAGCGCCCGGGAGCGTTCGATCTTGGCGAGGATGAAGGGGCTGAACCCGAGAGAAGCGGCGGCCCGGCGGACATTCTGAATGTCCTCCCCGGATTCGACAAAGGACTGACTCACTGCGTCCACCCCGTTTTCCAGGGCGAACTGCAGACAGCGGCGGTCTTGGTCGGTGAAGGCGGTGATCCCCAGGTCGACACCCGGGAGGTTTAAACCCTTGCGGGAGCGCAATTCTCCCCCCACGATCACCCGGCATTGAACCTCCGGGGCTTTGACGCCCAGGACTTCCAGCTGGATGAACCCGTCGTTGAGGAAGACCAGATCCCCCGGTTTGACGGACTGGGGAAGGGTGGAAAAGCTCACCGATACTCTGCGGGAGTCTCCCGCGATCTCCTCGGTGGTGAGCGTAAAAGGGTCTCCGGGCTTCAGTTCAACCGGCTCTTTGGCGAACCGGCCGATCCGGATCTTGGGCCCCGGCAGGTCGGCCATGATGGCCAGCCGACGCCCGGCGGTCCGGGCCGTCCCCCGGAGATTCTCGATCACCTTTTTGTGGCCCGCGAAATCTCCGTGGGAAAAATTGAGACGGGCCACGTCCATCCCCTCCCGGATCATCTGCCCCATCATTTCAGAAGACTCGGATGCCGGGCCGATGGTACAGACGATCTTGGCCTTATGCGTCGGCAGTTTCATTCTCTCCCCCCGCTTGGTTTCTTCTCGGAGACTTAGTCCATCGATTCATAAATTCGGTAACGTATTTATTTACTCAGGACTTAGTGCTGAGTGAGCAATTATTTCAATTCGCAGCATGAGGATACGTGATCGTATTTGCGAATCGAAGCACTTAGTAATTTAGTAGAATTGGAAATCGTCAAGAAAAAGGAAACCCTTGCCAGAGATATTCGAGGTGGTTTGTAATGGGTTTTATATCCCGACCGTTCTGACTTAATTTTTCAGTCATTTTTCATGAAGCCGCTTGCCGAATTTTAATTTGACATCATGATATCGTGATGGTAGATTAAATATATTGTATAGGAAATTCCTTTTTGGACACGGATTCACCCAGAAATTCGCTTAGCGCTTAGCGCTATGCGCATAGCGTTTTTTTTGTTTCTGCGGTTATCTGCGTAAATCTGCGTCCTATTAAATTTAAAAAGAGAAGGAAGGTTAATTTTATGAAACGTGCCCTTATTCAATTGGAAGAAGATATGTATGATCAGCTACGGCGTAAAGCTTTTCAGGAGAAAAAGTCAATATCAGGGCTGGTCCGAGATATTTTAGGGAAAGGGATTACACTCCCTCATCGCCCTCGCCATTTATCGATTAAGGATTTCAAGTTTGTTGCTGTAGGTCGATCAAGACAAGGGCCCCTCAAACCTGTCTCGGAACGGCATGACGAAGCTTTAGGGGAGGCCTTTCGAAAGTGATCTTTCTCGACACATCGGCTATCTATGCCATGGCCGATAAGGCCGATCCAAACCATGCCACTGCCTGTTCTAAATTCGATCTTGCCTTAAAATCCAAGGAGCCATTCCTGCTCCACAATTATATCTTGGCAGAAAGTGCAGCCCTATTGCAGGCAAGGCTGGGGCTTCAGCCAGCCATTCTTTTCCTAAATGATGCCCAGGCATTCGAGATTGAATGGGTAGATTCGGAATTGCACCATCAAGCCCTGAAAGAACTCGAAAGGATTGCAAGGCGAGGAATTAGTTTCATCGACTGTGCAAGTTTCGTTGTGATGAGACGAAAGAGCA
>JAPLIW010000488.1 GCA_026388915.1 Deltaproteobacteria bacterium | reverse complement strand
CCGGCGAAAGCCGGGGTCCAGAACATCTTGAAATAACTGGATTCCGGCTTTCGCCGGAATGACGAATTTTATGGAAATCCGACTTTTTACGAGATCATCAAAGTTAAAAGATTCCAGCAGTTATCTAAAATTGTGTCCCGGGCTCTTAACAAAATTTAAAGAGTTTGAACGTAAGTAGTACAGATAAACACAGATTTTATATTCGCCAAAGACTTAAAGGCAAAAAACCTAATGGGACACGGATGAACACGGATACACACGGATCATTCCTGAAGAAAAAACAGAAACGGAAAGACAGTCCTATAGCTCAGCAAAACCCCGGTCCATAAGGCTGATTCTTACAGCCAGGCAATCCCACAAATCCCCCCTTCGCCCCCCTTTTATAAAGGGGGGTTGGGGGGGATTTCAGAGACCCGTTTCCCAACCAAATATTCTGTGCAAAAATTAGAGAGTCTGCACCTTAAATAGTACAGATGAGCACAGATAAATTGGAAGCTCACGCTGCAGAAGCCAGGATTCAGCAGGCCAAATGAGACCGGAAATAAAGACCGGGGTCTAAGGAGTCGGACGGACGAGGACCTTCACGTACTTCTCGGGTTCCCTTTCCAGGTGTTCTACACCTTCGTGGAAACGCGTCAGGGGGATGACTTCGCTGATGATCGGTTTCACCCGGATCTTCTTGGCCTGCAGGAGGCGGATGGCCAGGGGAAAATCCTTCATGAAGTAGGTGCGGGAGCCGATCACCCGGAGCTCTTTGGCAAAAATGGGCTGGTAGGGAACTCCCAGGCCTTCGATGTGGGGCAGGGCGACCAGGACCAGGGTTCCGTTGGGCCGGAGCATAGCCTGGGCGTCCTCCAGGGTTTTCTTAAATCCCACCACATCGAATACCACATCCACCAGGCCGATCTCATCTTTGACATAGGCCAGGAGGTCATGCTCCATGGGATTGCAGATGAGTTTAAATCCCATGATTTGAGCGATCTTTCTTCTTTCCGCGATGGGCTCGGAGACCACGATCTTGGAAGCGCCAAAGGCCCGGGCCGCCTGGGCCGTAAGGAGGCCGATGGTCCCCCCACCGATGACGGCGACCCTGTCCCCTCTCTTCACTCCGCCCCTCTGGACGGCATGAACGGCCACTGCCGTGGGCTCCACCATGGCTCCTTCTTCGTCCTTCATCGCCTTGGGCAGTTTGATGACCCGCTCCCGGGGAACCACCAATTTTTCGCAGAAACATCCCCCCGGCACCCTTACCCCGACGAACTTGAACTCCGGGCAGTGAACCAGCCTCCCCTCCATGCAGGCCGGGCATTTGCCACAGCCCACCTCGGGAAAGACCGTCACCCTCTCCCCTTTTCTCAGCCCGGAATTCTTGGGAGCCTGGAGGACTTCTCCCATATACTCATGCCCCGGTACGAGGGGATAGGCGGCAAAAGGATTCCGCCCTCTCAGCAAGTGGACATCTGAACCGCAGATCCCGGCCATGCGAACTTTGATCAGCACATCCTTCTTGCCGGGGACTGGGTCGTTTAACTCCTGGAGTGAAAATTGATTCGGACCGGTGAGATAGATGCCCTTCATTCTGCCCTCCCCTTTTTAATAGGCCAACCAACCCCCATGGAACACGAAAGTCTGACCGGTTACCCAACTGGATGCATCGGAGACCGAGTAAAGTGCGGCTCCTCCTTGCGACTTGATCGCCGGATATAATACACTGAAATATGCAAAATTTACAAGAAAACTCGCGATTCCCCCGTAAAAAAAGCGTAACGCGGAGAGCAGAGGACTTAGAGGGAAGGAAGAAATTGAACCCTATTTGAACGAACCCGGGAGACGGGTCGGTTACCCACCCGTCGAAAAAGATATTTTGTTTCAAGACCTTAAACATGGTATTCTGAGTTCGATGGCCTGCTTGCCATCCTCCGCTAAAGATTTCCGGTGGGAACTTCCATAGATGGATAAAAAGACAAATCCCCTCTTTTACGGCTGGTATATCGCCCTCGTGGGGACGACTGCCTATGCCCTGGGGTACGGCGCCCGTTTTTCTTTTTCGGTCATCTTCCCTTCCCTGCTGGAAGAATTTAAATGGTCCCGGGACCTCACCGCCACCATGTTTTCCGTGCACCTCCTCATTTACGGAATCGCCGCTCCCATTACGGGGTTCCTGGTGGACCGCACGGGGCCGAGGAAAACGATGGTCCTGGGCGCAATCCTTCTGTCGCTGGGACTCATCCTCTCCCGCTGGGGAAACCAGCTCTGGTATTTCTGGATCACCTTCGGCCTGATATCCGGGGCCGGCCTCTGCATGATTGGAGCGGTCCCCTTCACCACGGTCCTGCGCAACTGGTTCGAAAAAAAGCGCGGCCTGGCCCTCTCCCTGCTCTTTCTGGGCTCGGGGGGAGCCTTCGGCTGCTACCCGGCCGTTGCCTGGCTGATCGACACCATCGGGTGGCGCGACACCTACCTGATTGAAGGGCTGGTCGTGGGGGGGGTCATGATTCCCCTCGTCCTGTTCGTCGTCCGCTACCATCCCCGCGACATGGGCCTTTTCCGCGACGGGCTTCCGGAAACGAAGGAAGGGCGGACCTCTTCGGGGAAAGGCACGCTGCGGGTGGTGGACCCGGCCTGGACGGCCATAGACTGGACGCTGTCGAAAGCCGTACGAACCGGCCGCTTCTGGCTCATTTGCCTGACGACCTTCTCTCTCTGGGGAATCAATCAGAATATCCTCCTGGCCCATCAGGTGGCTTTTGCCATCGACATGGGGTTTTCCAAGCTTTACGCCGCCTCCGTCCTTTCCCTGTTCGGTCTCACCTATGCCATCGGCTCCCTGGGAAGCCTGATCTCCGATCGGATCGGGCGGGAAGTGACCGTCACTCTCGCCACGGCCATCGGAATCTCCGGGATGATCGTCCTGATGTTCATTCGCGACGCTTCCCAGCCCTGGATGCTCTACTACTTTTCCATCTCCCTGGGAGTCTCCAACGGCCTCTGTTCTCCCACGATCGCCGCTGCGCTGACCGATATTTTCCAGGGACCCCGGGTGGGGCCCATCGTGGGAGCGGTCTGGTTCGCTTTTGCCGTGGGGGGCACCATCGGCCCCTGGCTGGGAGGGTGGCTTTTCGAGAGGACCGGGGATTACTTCCTGGCCTTCCTGGTGGCGACGGTTCTGTTTGCGGTGGCCTGCGCGGCCCTCTGGCTGGCCGCGCCGCGAAAGGTGAGACGGGTTTCCTGAGGGAACGGGGAAGGGGGGGGCTTTACTTCTTCAGCTTCTGGAAAATCTCTCCGAGGGTCCCGAGCGATCCGGCCCGGCCCGGCTTCTTCAGGAACTTCTCGTAATCGCCCCGGTCCTCCTTGTCCTTGATGGATTTCTGCGAGAGTCGGATCTTGTTGCCCTCCTCGACGGCGATGATCTCCACGATAATTTCCATCCCGGGGGGCAGCTTTCTCTTCACGTCGGATCGGTTCGATTCGAGGAGTTCCTCCAGGGGAAGCAGGCCCCTCATTCTCATCCCGAGCTGGGGGAGCCTCACGAAGAGCCCGTAATTTTTCTGGTCCTCAATAATTCCTCTCAGAACCTGTCCGACCTCGAGACGGGCTTCTGCTTCTCCTTCCCCCCCCGTCTGGAAGGTCGTTGCGTCCTTGATGGAAAGGGAGATCTTCCGGTTGGGTTCATCGATCTTGAGGACTCGAACCTGAACCGGCTCTCCCACGTTCAGCACCCGGCTGGGGTGGGACACTTTTTCATAGCTGATTTCGGACCGGTGGACCAGGCCGTCCAATCCCGGGGCCACTTCCACAAAGGCGCCGAAATCAGCCAGGCGGGCCACCTTGCCGGGAATCACATCCCCTTCCTGAAAGGGCACCCCTGCGTCCCAGGGATCCGGTTCCAGGACCTTCATGGAAAGAGAAATCTTCTGGCGGCCTTTTTTACCCGGCTCCATCTTGAGAATTTTAACTCTCACCGTCTGGCCAGGCTGGAGGACTTCCGTAGGATGGGCAATGCGGGAGCGGGATATTTCCGAGACGTGGACCATTCCCTCGACCCCCCCGAGGTCCACGAAGGCTCCGAAGTCGGTCAGCTTGGTCACCTGGCCCTCGAGTTCGAGGTCCGGCTTGAGGGCGGCCAGGGTCTCCTGGAGCTTTTTCTCCTGCTCCTCCTGCAGGAGGACGCGGCGGGAAACGATGATATTTTTCCCTCTCTCCTTGATCTCAATGATCCGGAACGGGTACCGGGCGCCCACGTGCTCCTCGGGCTTTTCGCAGTACCGGAGCTCCATCTGGCTGATCGGACAGAAAGCCCGCAGCCCGGAGATTTCAACGTCAAACCCGCCCTTGTTGACCGCCGCGACTCTTCCTTCCACCGGGATCTGATTCCGGAAGGCATCCCGCAAAATCTCCACCGCGTCGGCCCCCCGGGCCTTGATGGCCTTGCTCAGGTGGATCCCGCCCCGGACCGAGGCCACCCGCAGCTCGACCTCATCTCCTTCCCGGATCGTCAGGCCCCCGTTCTCATCCTTGAATTCCTGGGCCTCCGCAGTCCCTTCGCTCTTGCCCCCCAGGTCGATGAAAACCGTATCCGGGCTGATCTTCACCACCGCGCCCTTCACCCGGTCTCCCAGGGAAAAATGACCGTAAGGGGTCTGGGAGCTCTGCTCGAAAAGCTCGGCAAAACTGCCCTCTTCTTCGCCGTCTATCTTTTCCGTTTCTTCTTCGGTATCGATCTCTTCTATTTCTTTCCCAACCATTCCCAGTTCCTCATAAAAAAAGTGTTCGTGGCTCTCGTCCCCATTCCTTTTTGATTAGCATACCACAAGATGTTTGAAACTCAATGTTTTTCCGGTTCTCAGCGAATATTGATGAATTCGTAAGAAGTCCGAAAGCTTTTTTCCCCGTCATTCCGGCGAAAGCCGGAATCCAGTTATTTCGATGATTTTTATTTTCTGGACTCCGGTTTTCACCGGAGTGACGACTTTATACTTTGCCATCAATATTCCGCAATCCGCAATCCGCCCTGCACTACGTGGAATGCAGGGCAGCCCTGAACCCTGCGCGGTCAAGGGCGCATTCCGCATTCCCGTTTCCCCCCATCATTAAAGGCTTTTGCCTCGAGCGAAGCGCTCCTCGAGTCACACCCTTGGTGTGACGCTCCTCAAGACCCGAAGGGTCGGTCTGTTCTTATTCCGCATTCCCCATTCCGAATTCCAAAAAGAGAGCGGGACAAGAGCGCCCATGAGATTTTTCCCAATCCGTCTTTGATGAAAGGGTTCCATGGAAAAGAAAGAAAACCACTTTTTGGAAAAATTTTTCCGCCCGGAGAGCGTGGCCATCGTGGGGGCCTCGAGGAATCCCACGCGCCCCAGCCACAACCTGGTGGCCAACCTGGTTCGGCTCGGGTTTCAGGGGAAGGTGTACCCGGTAAACCCGGAAACGGAGGAGATTTGCGGGCTGAAGGCCTATCCCGACCTGAAGAGCATCGAAGGGCCCATCGACCTGGCGGTGATCTCGGTTCCCTACAACCTCACCCTCCGTCTCCTGAAGGAGGCAATCGAAAGGGGGATCAAGCGGGTCACGATCGTCGCCGGGGGATTTTCCGAAACCGGGGAAGAAGGAAAGAAGGTCCAGAAGGAAATGGCCCGGCTTCTCGGGCAAAACGGGGCCCGGGCCATCGGACCCAATGCCTTGAGCCCCATAAACGCCCATGCCAATTTCGCCGTCAGCTTCTTTCCTCTTCCGAGATTAAGGACGGGAGGGCTCTCTTTCATCTTCCAATCCGGCCTTTACGAACCCCGCCTGGATGGGCTCTTCTCCGACTTCAACCTTCACCTCGCCAAGCTCATCGACCTGGGAAATAAAATGGACTTGAACGAGGTCGATGCTCTTTCCTACCTGTCCCAGGACCCCGAGACCCGGGTCATCGGAATTCACCTGGAGAGCATTGAAGGAGAGGGAAGAGAATTCCTGCGGCTGATCCGGGAAGCATCGCGGAGCAAGCATGTGGTCGTGCTCAAGTCCGGCCGCACCGAGGAGGGAGCCCAGATGGCGGCCTCCCATACCGGGGTGATCGTCCGGGGAAATGACCTGGTGTTTGACGCCGCCATCAAACAGGCCGGCGCCATCCGGGCCCAGAATATCGAAGATTTTTTCGATCTCAGCCGGGCCCTGGAGCGATTCGGCCCTTACCGGCTCAAAGGGACCCGGCTGGCGGTCGCCACCCTGCCCGGGGGGGAGGCCGTGGTGGTGGCCGATCTCTGCCACCAGGCAGGTTTTTCCCTTTCCCGTCTCCACGAAAAGACCCGCGAAAAGCTGAAGACGGTTTTTCCTCCCTGGGATATTACCGGCAATCCCTTTGACCTGGGGGTGACGCTCCAGTTTCACGACCCCCGGAAGGTTTATTCCACTCTTCTCGAGGCGGTGGCGCAGGACCCGAATGTGGACGCCCTGGCTATTCAGCTTCCCCCCCGGATTTTAAACGCCCCGAGGGAGTTTTTCCAGCCTTTCATTCAGCCCCTGAAAGCGCAAAAGCCGATCGTTCTCTGGCTCGCCGGGTTCCCCACGGGAAGAGATGAGACTTTCCAGTGGCTGGAGGACCAGCATGTACCGGTCTTCCCCTCACCGGAGAATGCGCTGAAGGCGCTTTTCGCCCTGCAACGTTCAAGTTTGTGGAAGAGCCATGCCTCTCCGCCAGAGCCGGGGTTTTCCCAAAATGAAATGATCTAGAATATGGAGATCCGGGATCGAGGGGGAATATGACGAGCCAGGTTTTGGACAACCCTGGCCCTTCTATCAAACCGATTCAAGGTTCCGGTGGCAATTTCAATCGCCTTGTTAAGGAGGGGAAAGCAAGGGTTTCATTCGTCCTTCGAAGTCCTTTTTCACCGCGTCGCCATACCCCAGATATTTCGCCCGGAGGATTCCTTCTTTATCGATGAGGACATTGCAGGGGAGAGCGGTGACCCCGTAGCGTTTGCCGATGATCCCGTATTCGTCCAAAAGAACCGGCAGGTTGACCTTCAGGTTGTCTACAAATTTCTTAACCGCCTCCGCTTTGACCGAAGAATCCTGGGTATGAATCGCGAGCACTTGAAATCCCCGGCTTCCCAGTTGTTCCTGCAGCGTCTGCAGGTATTTGAGGTCCTCCTTGCAGGGCTGGCACCAGGTGGCAAAAAAGGAGAGGACAATGGCCTTGTGCCCCTTTTGCTCCCAGTATTCCTTCAAAGCAACCCTCTTCCCTTCCAGGGTGGTGGTTATGAACCCCGGAGCTTTCTCTCCCACCTGGGTCTGGGCAAGAGCAAAAGGGAGGTCGCCAAGCCAGACGGCCAAAACCAATAAACTCACAAGAGCGATGCTTTTTCTTTTTGTAACCATGGGGCGGATTCTACAGGATTCGTTGGGGGGGATCAATATGAATTTTGTTCCTGCTTCGGAAATTATAAAGGTCTCTGCGCCCTCCGGAGATGAAGAAAAAAATATCAACCGCAGAGAACGCAGAGACCACAGCGCGGCAGAGCCGCAACCAAAAGGAATCACTCCCTCCCTCCCCTCCCCCCTCGAGGGGGAGGGTTAGGGTGGGGGGGATGCTTTTTGCTTAGTAAAAATTTCAGAACTTGAACGTAAGTAGTGCAGAGTGTAAATAGGCAAAAAAGAAATGGAATAATGGAACAATGGGATGGTGGGTAATACAGTTGGTTTCCCAATATTCCAATATTCCATCATTCCAATTGTTTAATATTTATCTCTGCGTGCTCTGCGACCTCTGCGGTTAAGTTTTTATTTTAACGAAAGATGCGCTTCTAACAATTCAACCACCAGATGGACAGATTGAGCCCGGTGGCAAAAGAAACCCAGAGGAAATAGGGAATCAGCAGGAGGCCGGCGTTCCTCGACGCTTTGAGGAAACTTCGAACCGTCAGAATGATGGCGATGCCCAGGATGGAGATTCCGATCAGGCCCGCCAGGGGAGATCGCAGCCCGAAGAATAAAAAGGACCAAAGCACATTCAAGACCAGCTGGACCCCAAAAAAGGCCAGGGCCCTCCTCACGACCTGGTGATGAAGGCCCCTGCGCCAGACCAAAAAAGCGGCGATCCCCATCAAGAGATAGAGCGATATCCACACCGGCCCGAAGACCCAGTCAGGAGGTATGAACCGCGGTTTATTCAATTCGGCGTACCAGGTGGATATGGCCGGCCGGGTGAAAAAAGACCCGATAAACCCGGCCGCCTGGCAGACATGAACGGCGACGATCAGCCTAAGAATATCGGCTCCTTTTCCCTTTACCATGCTTTTCCTTACCCCCTCTTCCCAGTGTATCCCTGGAGGCCATCTTTGAAAAGGAGTTTTTCTCCCGTTGCTCAGCCCCCAGCTAACCCAACATGTTCTACCTCAATTCAAGCTTGAAAACGGAGGCTATTTCCAAAGACAATTTTCCCCTTGACTGCCGGTGAATAGGAGAGTATTTCTTGATCAATTACTCCTATCTTTTCCTGGTTAACCAACAATCTGCCCCTTGGCCTTCTGGAGTAGAGGATGAAAAGGAATTTCCGGAAGGTGCCCATTCAAAGACTTGAGGAGAACTTCTATTCCTTTGGACCCATTTCGCGTCTATGGCTCCGCTTTGCATTAGTTTTATCAAGTCTTGATAACAACAAAACCCTCCGCGCACCGGGGCCGGGTTAGGTGAACGAAAATATTTTATGTTCACCCGAAAAATTGGTATTGAGTCAGGGGAATAAGGCGGTTTTTGATTTCAACGGCAACATTATGAAAGGAAACATGAATCAAAGACAGCCACAAGACTCGTGACATAGTGAATAGACCTGCGCCTCAACGAACTTGAGGAGGATTGGCAACTGGCAAGGGCTGGTAAGGAAATCAAGAAAATCGATCCTTTGGAGTGAGGTGAATCATGTGGAACATGAATGATGTGATAAACATCGAATATAAGGGCGGCTTTGTCTATCATGTTGTTTTCGATGACGGCAATCGACAGAGGTCCTGTCTTTGAGCCTTTGCGAGATATGGCCTTCTTTAAGAAAGCAACGATAGAGGGTGGAACCATCTCCTGGCCAAATGGCGCTGACGTGGCTCCCGAAACGTTATATGAAAAAATAGGCTGCCAACAAGTCGCTCCACCGGATGCGCAAAACACCGCGCCCCGGTGAGCTTTGCGTTGGCCCACGAAGGAGACCGTGATGGTGCAATCTCTACAACAACTCTCAGCTGACCAGATTCAGTCATTACCCATTGATCGTCTCGGCATTCTCGTCCTAAAGCATCTCGTTGACACCAAAGAGTGGAGTTCACACAATTTCCTGAATTCTGGTAGTAATCTGCGTCTTCCCCATGCGACCCTTAGGTGCTGGTCAGAAGCCCTCAACTGGCTTGTGTCCAAGAATCTAGTCGCTCGCGGAACGCCGGGCCAGCCGATTCCCGACACGATATTCATTACGCGTCTAGGAAACAAGGTTTTGCAAGCGGGACTTGAAACGATCTGAGCCGCTGAACGTCTCGATGTGGCGCTACATGACCGTATCGAGCATGTAAAATCACAGTTTTTGCTCGGAGAATATGAGCTAGCGGCCTTTGCGGCAATGCGAGAAGTGGAGATC
>JAPLIW010000901.1 GCA_026388915.1 Deltaproteobacteria bacterium | reverse complement strand
ATCATGATGCTTTTTTACGCCTCCCTGGGTGCCGCGTGGAATATCATCGGCGGTTTTGCCGGACAGCTGTCCTTGGGCCATGCGGCCTTCTTCGGATTGGGGGCTTACACCTGCGTGCTTCTCCATCATTATACCGGGGTGTCGCCGTGGGTGGGAATGTTGCTGGGGGTCCTGATTGCTTCCCTATTTGCCGCGGCGATCGGCTATCCCTGTTTTCGATTGCGCGGCCCGTTCTTCACCCTGGCCACCATTGCCTTTGCGGAGGTCCTCCGGATTTTGGTCATTTACTTCAAAGACTTTACCAAAGGGTCGGTGGGAATCACCATTCCCCAGAAGATGGGGCTGGCCAATTTCATGTTTCGGGAAAAGGAGCCTTACCTGTATATTATTCTGATTTTTACCGCCGGGGTGTTCCTGATTTCTCACCTGATCGAAAAATCCCGTTTTGGATACCAGCTGATCGCCTTGCGGGAAGATGAGGACGCGGCGGAATCCCTGGGGGTGAATACGGCCAGGACAAAATTGAAGGCCGCGATTATCAGCGCCGCCCTGACCTCTTTCGGGGGCGTTTTCTATGCCCAGTACATTCTGTTCATTGAACCCTACAGTGAATTTTCCCTGGACCTTTCCATCCAGTTTGCCCTGGTGCCCATGATCGGGGGGATGGGGACTTCCATTGGGCCGATCATCGGCTCTTTCGTGCTGACTCCCCTGCAGGAACTTCTCCGGTCCTGGCTGGGGGGACAATTCGCCGGTTTATATCTGGTCATATACGGAGTCATTTTGATGCTGGTGGTGATCTTTCTGCCCCAGGGGATTCTTGGCCTGGTGAAAGGCCGGTGGGCTTCTTCCGGGGAGAAATCTTGATCCTGACCGACTGCCCGCCGCAGGGCAAAGGTTGAGAATGGGAAGGTAGGACTTTCCCGAGCTGATGGCCAGGGGGAAAGTCAATTATAAATCTGGAAGGAGGGTCCATGTTATGCAAAGAAAGTCCCTGATGTGGTTCCTGTCGGTATCATGCCTTTTCTTGGTTTTAGGGGCAGCCTTACCCGCTGGGGCCCAGGATGCGATCCGCATCGGGTCTCTGTATCCTTTCACCGGGCCTCTGGCTCTCTTCGGGAATGAGGAATGGAGGGGGGCGGAGACCGCCCGAGTGACCCAGAATGAAAAAGGCGGGGTGCTGGGAAAGAAAATTGAATTTATCAAGGCTGACGCTCCCGATGCGAAAGCAGCCACGACCGAAGCCGAACGTTTAATTACCGTGGAAAAAGTGAAAGTCATCGTGGGTTCCTATTCCAGTTCCATTGCCTATGCCTCTACGCCGGTGGCGGAAAAGTACAAGGTGATCTATTTTGAAATGGGGGGCATTGCCGATGCCATCACCGAGCGGGGATTTAACTATCTTTTCCGCATCAATCCGCTGGCTTCCGATTTCGGCATCCGGGCCATCGAGCTTTCCGAAAAGACCATTTGCCCCAAGCTGGGACTGAAGCCTCAGGATACGCGGGTGGCGGTCATCTATGAAGACACCCTTTACGGCACCACCGTGGGAACTTCGGCGGTCAAAAACGGGAAGGCCAGGGGGTTTAAGATCGTGGCCGATGAGCCTTACAACGCCAAAGCCGTGGACCTCTCTTCCCTGGTCATGAAGCTGAAGGCCGCCCAGCCGCACATCATCGTGGCCACTTCGTACCTGAACGACGCCATCCTTTTCTGGCGGCAGGCCAGAGAGCTGAAACTGAACGTAAAGGCGATGATCGGATGCGGCGGGGGCCACGGGACAAAAGATGCGGCCGACGCTCTGGGGAATGATATCAATTACATCTTTAACGTGGATATTACCCAGCCCAGGAATACGAATGAAAAATTCTGCCCGGGCATTACCGATTACTCCAACCGGTACCAGAAAATCTTCGGCTATCCACAGAAGTCCGGCCATTCCCTCCGGGCCTATATGGGGGTAACGGTCCTCTGGGACGTCATCACCAGGGCCAAATCCATGGATACGGAAGCCATCCGGAAAGCCGCGCTGGAGACGGATATCCCCGAAGGGACCACTCCTACAGGTTGGGGGGTGAAATTTGCCCCTCCGGGAC
>JAPLIW010000664.1 GCA_026388915.1 Deltaproteobacteria bacterium | reverse complement strand
AAAGCATCGGCCGGGTGAGCCCTTTTCCCAAAGGCTCCGCTCGACTTCCGCAGAAGTCGGCGGTCCCGCGGGCGACCCGCCGGGTCGCCCCTACGGGGAATCGACCCAAGGATTTGGTTCTAGGGCTGTGCCCGCCCGTTCCATGGAATCAAAGGCGCCTCATGATTTCTGCCTGCAAGGCCCTTGCCCCCGGGCCTGGCACCCGGAAGTTCCCTTAAAAAGCTTGACAAAGAGATTCTTCTGAAAGTAAACTGGGAAAAGCATTAATCCTTAGGTTTTTCAAGGGTTTATTCGAGGAGCGGGGATTTTCCCGCTCCAATTATTTCTACCCTTCAATATGGAAACCGTTTTGTCCCAAATCTTCATGATCAAAAATAAATTCGGCCTTCACGCCCGGCCCTCCGCTTCTTTTGTCCAGACTGCGAGCCGATATCGAAGCCAAATCAAAGTGGAAAAAGATGGCCTGGTGGCTGACGGCAAGAGCATTTTGGATTTGATGATGCTCGCCGCGGCCCAGGGAACCCATATCACCATAAAAGCCCAAGGAGAAGATGCCCAGGACGCCCTGAAGGCCCTGGGAGATTTGATCGATGGGCGGTTTGGAGAAGATTAGCTTGACCCGCGAATCCAAGAAGACTCAATTCATCAAGGGGATCGGGGTAACCGCCCAGATCATCACCGGGAAAGCCTACCTGGTGGACCGGGGAAAGATCGAGGCTCCGGCCCGGGTGCTCCCCGAGAACCAGGTTCCCTGGGAGATCGAGCGTTTCCAGGATGCGGTGGAAGAGTCGAAAAAGCAGTTGCGCTCAGCCAAAGAGAAACTCCTCCATGAAGACGCCGTGGGCCCCGCTTACATCCTGGATGCCCATCTGCTTCTCTTGGAAGACAAGCACCTCATCGACACCACCGTCGAAACCATCAAACAGAGCTGGATCAATTCGGAATGGGCCCTCAAGATCAACCTGGACCGTCTCCGCAAGATCTTCAACAGCATCGATGATGACTATCTGAGGAGCCGCAAGACCGACCTGGATTACATCGAACAGCGCATTCTGCGCAACCTGACCGGCAGAGGAACGGAGTCTCTCGCGCAGATCAAGGAAGAGGTGATCGTCGTCGCCCATGACCTTTCCCCCGCCGACACCGCCCAGATGGCCAAGGACAAGGTCACGGCCTTCGTCACCGACATGGGCGGGAAGACTTCTCATACCGCGATTATGGCCCGCTCCCTGGAAATCCCGGCGGTGGTGGGGTGCGAAACGGGCACCCATTACATCAACACCGGGGACACCCTGATCGTGGACGGGATCACCGGCGTGGTGGTGATCAATCCCAGCCCGGAAATCATCCAGGAGTACATGGACCGGAACCGGACGCGGCAGAAGATCGAACGGGACCTTTTCCAGTACCGGGATCTCCCCGCCGAAACCCTGGATGGATACCGGGTCAAGCTCCTGGCCAACATCGAACTGGTGGAAGAAATTCCTTCGGTTCTGGAACACGGAGCGGAGGGGATCGGGCTCTACCGGACCGAATATCTGTACCTGAACCGCAAGGAACTGCCCACCGAAGAGGAACACTTCCAGGCTTATAAAACCGTGGTCGAAAGAACCTCCCCCCATCCGGCGGTCATCCGGACTTTGGACATCGGGGGGGACAAGTTCATTTCCCACCTGGAACTGGCCGAGGAGATGAACCCGGCCATGGGCCTGCGGGCCATCCGCTTCAGCCTGAAGGAACCCGGAATTTTCAAAATTCAACTCCGCGCCATGCTGCGGGCCAGCGCGTACGGAAAAGTGAAGATTCTCCTTCCCATGATCTCCGGGGTGAGCGAGATCCGGGAGGTGAAAAAGATCCTCAACGAGGTGCGCCTGAGCCTGACCGCCGAGAGAATTCCCTATGATCCCCACATTGAAATCGGGATCATGATGGAGGTCCCTTCGGCGGCCACGATTGCGGATATTCTGGCCAAAGAAGTGAATTTTTTCAGCATCGGGACCAATGACCTGATCCAGTATACCCTGGCCATCGACCGGGTGAATGAATACGTGGCCCACCTCTACGAACCGCTCCATCCCGCAATCCTGCGGCTGGTTCGCCAGATGGTGAAGGCGGCCCACGACGCCGGAATCCGGGTGGCCATGTGCGGGGAGATGGCCGGAGAGCCGCTCTATGTCCCCATTCTGCTGGGCCTGGAACTGGATGATCTTTCCATGAACTCCCTCTCCATCTTCCGGGTGAAGAAAATTCTCCGGTCCTACACCCTGCGGGAATGCAAGGAACTGGTGGAGGCCGCCCTGCAGCTTTCCACTCCGGAGGAAATCGAGGAATTGGTGCGGGCCAGCCTGCGCCAGAAATTCCCGGATGAATTCCGCGAAAAATTCAATTTCCGAACGATAGCTAATTCATAAAAAGGAGGAAAAGCGACCAACCATGGGGATGACAGATTATTTGTTTACTTCCGAGTCGGTCACCGAGGGCCACCCGGATAAAGTGGCCGATCAGATATCGGATGCCGTTCTGGACGCCATTATGGCCGAAGATACGAAAGGAAGGGTCGCCTGCGAGACCCTGGTGACCACCGGGCTGGCCATGATCGCGGGGGAAATCACCACTTCCTGCTATGTGCACATCCCGGACATCGTCCGGGAAACGATCAAGGAGATCGGTTACCACGACTCGGCCATGGGGTTTGATTGGGAGAATTGCGCCGTACTGACTTCCATCGACCGCCAGTCTCCGGACATCGCCCTGGGGGTTAACTCGACGCCGGACCATGAGCAGGGGGCGGGAGACCAGGGTTTGATGTTCGGCTATGCCTGCAGCGAGACCGCCGAGATGATGCCCATGCCCATCCTGCTGGCCCACCGGCTCACCCAGAGGATGGCCGAGGTTCGCAAGAAGAATATTCTGAACTTCCTGCGTCCGGACGGGAAATCCCAGGTGACGGTCCAGTATGTGAACGGGAAAGCCATCCGGGTGGATGCCGTCGTCCTGGCCGCCCAGCACATCCCGGAAGTGAAGTATGCCACGCTGCGGGAGGGCCTGACCGAGGAAGTGGTTAAAAAGGTCATCCCCGCCGAGCTCCTGGACAAGAACACCAAGTATTACCTCAATGCCACCGGACGGTTCGTGATCGGCGGGCCCCGGGGGGATTGCGGCGTGACCGGCCGGAAAATCATCGTGGATACCTACGGCGGCGTGGGCAGGCACGGCGGCGGGTGTTTCTCGGGAAAAGATCCATCCAAAGTGGACCGGAGCGGCTCCTACATGGCGCGGTACGTGGCCAAGAATATCATTGCCGCCGGGCTGGCGGAGAAAGTGGAAATTCAGATTGCCTACGCCATCGGTGTGGCCCAGCCCGTATCGGTCATGGTCGACACCGGGGGAACCTGGAAGATTCCGCCGAACGATATCGCCAAGCTCGTGCGGGAGGTCTTCGACCTCCGCCCGGGGCCGATCATCCGCAAGCTCAATCTTCTGCGCCCCATTTTCAAAAAGACCGCCTGCTACGGCCATTTCGGGCGGAATGATGCCGACTTCACCTGGGAAAAGACCGACATGGCCGAAGCCCTGCGGAAAGCGGCGAAGATGTAAATCAAAGGCTAAGGCTGAGGTCAAGGTTCGTTCTTATCTTTAACCTCGGCCTCAGCCTTGGCCTTAACCTTAGCCTCAACCTTACCCTGAAAGGAATCTATGGACTACGACGTCAAAGACATCCGGCTGGCGAAAAAGGGAGGATTGCGGGTCGAATGGGCCATGAAGTCCATGCCCGTATTGAAGCTCATCCAAAAGCGATTCGAGAGGCAGAAACCCCTGAAGGGCGTCCGCCTCGCAGCCTGCCTGCATGTGACCACGGAGACCGCCGCCCTGATGATCACGCTCAAGGCCGGGGGAGCGGATTTGGGCGTGTGCGCCTCCAACCCTTTGAGCACCCAGGACGACGTGGCCGCATTCCTGGCCAAGGACCTGAAGATCCGCGTCTTTGCCATCAAAGGAGAAGACAACCAGACGTACTACCGGCACATTCACTCCACGCTGGACCTGAAGCCGACGCTCACCATGGATGACGGGGCGGACCTGGTCTCCACCCTGCACACGGACCGGAAAGAGCTGCTCCCCGGGGTGAAGGGGGGGACGGAAGAAACCACGACCGGCGTCATCCGCCTGCGGGCCATGGCGGAGAAAGGGATTCTCCGATACCCCCTCATCGCGGTGAACGACGCCAATACCAAGCATTTCTTCGACAACCGCTACGGCACCGGGCAGAGCACGGTGGACGGGATCATCCGGGCCACCAACCGCCTCATGGCCGGAAGCGTATTCGTGATCGGCGGCTACGGTTGGTGCGGCCGGGGGGTGGCCATGCGGGCCAAGGGGATGGGCGCCAATGTGATCATCACCGAGGTGGATCCGCTGAAAGCGCTGGAAGCGATCATGGATGGATACCGGGTCATGCCCATGGCCGAGGCCGCTCCGCTCGGCGACATCTTCTGCACCCTCACCGGCGATATCCGGGTGATCGGCAAAGAGCACTTTCTGAAGATGAAAGACGGGGCCATCCTGGCCAACTCGGGTCATTTCAACGTGGAAATCGACCTGGAAGGGCTGGAGAAGATATCGGCAGGGAAGAGAACCATCCGGGATTTCGTGGAAGAGTACCGGCTGAAGAACGGGAAAAAGGTCTATGTGCTGGGAGAAGGCCGGCTCATCAACCTGGCCGCGGCCGAGGGGCATCCGTCCAGCGTCATGGACATGAGCTTTGCCAACCAGGCCCTGGCCGCCGAATATCTAACCAGGAACCGGGGGAAACTGAGAAAGAAGGTCTACGGCGTCCCCGCGGAAATCGACCGGGAGATCGCCCGGCTCAAGCTGGGATCCATGGGGATAAAAATCGACATCCTGACTCCCCTGCAGAAGAAATATCTCAGTTCCTGGGAGATGGGAACCTAACCGCACAAAAGCGTGGAGCATAGAGCGTGGAGCGCGGAGTAAAATCCGGAAACTCCATGCTCTCAGCTCCTTGCTCGTTTCTTCCTGCTCTTTGCTCTTCAGTGCCTCACCGACAGCAGCAGATACACTCCCACCATGGCGAAGATGAAATTCCCCAGCCAGGCTGCCAGGAAAGGCGGAAGGGTCCCCCCTTTGCCCAGCTCCACGACGAAAGAGTACACCACCAGATAGACAAAGCTGATCAGGAGGCTGTAGCCGATCCCGCGGGCCAGGCCCGCCCCCCGCTCTTTGCGCACCGCCAGGGGGATCCCCAGAAAAGCCATGATGACGGTGATGAAGGGGAAGGAGATGGCGGCATGCATGGCGGTGCGGTACTTGCTGGCGTTGTAGCCGTCCCGCTCGATCTTCTGCACGTATTCTCTCAGCTCGCGGAAATTCATTTCGTTGGGGTTCTTCTCGGCAATCTGCAGGTCAGCGGGGGTTTCCGGAAGGGAGAGGACCACTTCCTGGTAATTTTTCCGCGCGGGCACGCCTTTCGGGGTAAAGTCGGTCACCGAGGCATCGGTAAGAGCCCACTGGCCGTCTTGCCACCGGGCGCTGCGGGCATCCACTCTCTGCACCAGTTCAAAATTGGGGTTGAACCGGTACAGCGTCAGACCCTCCAGGGTGTTGGTTTCGGGGTGGATGAGCTGGATGTTGAAGATCCGGTGCGGGCCGTGAATCCAGACTTGACTCTGCTTGAAGGCGGCCTCCGGCTTCTTCTTGTGAATGATCAGGTCGCTAATCACCCGGGCATTTTGGTTGGTCGAGGGGATGATGAACTCGTTCAAGCCCAGCAGGCCCACGAAGATCAGGAGGACCGTCCCCAGAACGGGATGGACGAGGCTCCAGAGCCCGACCCCGCCGGATTTCATGGCCATGATTTCATTGTGGCGGGACATCAATCCCAGGGTGATCATCGAGGAGAGGAGCACGGCAGCCGGGGTTACCTGGAAGAGGATGGACGGGAATTTGTTCAGAAAATAGGCCCCGATCATGGGCCAGGCGGCCTTGTTGTAGAGGAACGCGTTGATCCGCTCGAAAAACTCCACGATCAGGTAGGTAGCGCCGAAGGCTCCCAAACCGAGGAAAAAGTTCTGGGCGAATTCCCGGGCCAGGTAACGGGAAAGGATTTTCATCGCGACGCCCCCCCTTCTTCTCCGCGCTTCGGCCGGAGTCTTTCGACCGCCCGCTGGAGCCAGACGAAGAGGAGCACCGGGGATTCATTGGCCGCTTTAACCAGAAGGTAAACTCCCAGGGTGAGAAAAATGGCGTTGGCCGACCACATTCCCACTTCGAGAAGAACCACCCCCCGTTCCGCCAGGGAGGTTCCGGCGTTGGTCAGGAGGTAGTAAACCAGGAGGACCCCGATGGCCCAGGCAAACCCCTGGAATTTGCCCCCCCGGGCCACGCGGGACTGGAGCCCCAGCGGAATCCCGATCAGGCCGAAGACCAGGCAGGCAAAGGGAATGGAAAATTTCTCGTGCACCTTCACCCACTGAATTTTGGCGGCGGACCCCTTGGCCTGGAGCGCCTGGATGGCCCGGCTCAATTCCGCCAGGGTCATGTCCGCGGGGTGTTTCTCTTCGGTCCCCTTTTCCTTCAGGCCGGTCTTCAGATGGAGGCGCAGGTCATAGGTGCTGAAATCGATCTTCTGGTAGGCATCGGGCTCTTTTCCCAGCTTGTGAATCGCCCCCCGCTTCAGCCGTAGAGTGATGGCCAGGGTGCCGGGATCGGAAAGGACCTCTCCTTCCCGGGCGATGATGGTAAGGACTTCCGCCGGGTTGCGCGAATCGGAGATGAAGACCTTCTCCCACGCGAGAGTCCGGGGCTTGATCTCCTCCACGTAGAGAACCAGCCCTTCGAAGTCGTCGTTGAACATCTTCTCCCGAATCCCCGCATTCGCTTTGCTGCTGGCGACTTCATAGATCAGGGCGCGCGATCCCTCGTTGGCCCGGGGGACGGAATACAGGGATAGAAAAGTGGTGGCGACGTAAGTGGCAACGGCAAAGACCAGGACCGGAGGGATCATCTGGTACAGGCTGACCCCCGAGGCTTTCAGCGCGGTGATCTCGTTGTCGCTGGAGAGTCGGTTGAAGGCCAGAAGGACCGACAGAAGGGTGGCCATGGGAATGGTGAGGACCATAAAAGAGGGGAGGAGAAGATAGAGCAGACGGAGGATGTATCCCAGGGGGACCCCCTTGTTGACGAAGAACTCCATAAGCTGTACAATTCTCCCGGTGAGGAGGATGAAGGTGAAGCCGATGAGGCCGAGGAGGAAGGCGGGAAAGAGTTCTTTGATGAGGTAGAAATAGAGGGTCCTCTTCATGGAATGATCTTAACGTAACGGGCGGGGTTTTGCAAATCCCCTCCAGCTTGGATGGCCCGGGAAAAGGAAAACCATGTTGATCCGCCAGATGCTCGAAGAAAAGGAAAAGAGATTCCTTTCTCCCTATGCGCAGCTCAGCTCCCAGACCCAAGGACGAAGGGTTCCCGAAGAGGAGTGCACCATCCGGCCGGCCTTCCAGCATGACCGGGACCGGATCATTCACTCCAAGTCTTTCCGCCGCCTCAAGCACAAGACCCAGGTGTTCCTGGTTCCCGGCGGAGACCACTACCGAACGCGGCTCACCCACACCCTGGAGGTGGCCCAGATCGCCCGGACCATGGCCAAGGCGCTGTCGCTGAACGAAGACCTGACCGAGGCCATCGCCCTGGGCCATGACCTGGGCCATACGCCCTTCGGCCACGCGGGAGAAGAGATCCTCAATGAGATTTGCCCCGGCGGATTCCACCACTCGGCGCAGAGCCTGAGAGTGGTCGATCTCCTGGAAAGGGACGGGAAAGGCCTGAACCTCACCTTCGAAGTGCGGGATGGAATCCTGAAGCACTCCAAGGGCAAGGGGGATTTGATCGCCGACGATCCCCGGGACATGCCGGCCACCTATGAGGGCCGGCTGGTGCGGGTGGGCGACATCATCGCCTACATCAATCACGATCTGGACGATGCCGTGCGGGCCGGGCTGATCTCTCCCCAGGACATTCCCCGGGACTGCAGCGGGGAGCTGGGGGATTCCCATGGGAAGCGGATCGACGCCATGGTGCGGGACATCCTGGAGCAGGCCTCGAACTCCGAGCCCCTGAAGATCGGACTGAGCCAGAGGAAGCTGGAAGCCACGATCAAACTCCGGGATTTCCTGTATGACCGGGTGTACAATTTGCCCTCGGTGCACGGGGATTTCGTCAAGTCGGCGAAGATCCTGCGGGAGCTCTACGCCCATTTTCTGGAGCACCAGGCGGAATTTCGGGAGGAAGCGGGCGAAGCCTTCACCCATGAGCCTGTGGAGCGTTCGATCGCCGATTTCATCGCCGGCATGACCGACCGCTATGCCTTCAAGCTCTATGAGAAAATCTTCCTTCCCCAGCCGTGGATGATTATTTGATCCGGCTTCGTTGCTGGTTACTGGTTACTCGTCGTTGGTCGATTTTTTGCGTCTCCAACAAGCAACGGGCAACGAGCAACCAGCAACAATCCTTGATATTTGCAGCTTTTTATGGTATTCGATTTTAATTTCAGGGGGATATTATGAACGATCGAAAAAAGGACGAGTCGATTATCGATTTGACGGATGTGGTGGAAGAAGCCCCAAAGCCTTCCGGAGGGGCCTGGATGGCACCTCCTCCTGCGCCCGGCCTGGAGAAGAAAGTCTCTGCGGCGGCTCCGGAGAATAAAATCCCCGAAGCCCCCAAGATCCCGCGGAAGGATCCCCCGGTGGTGGTGGATGACTTGGAAGGGATCCCCGAATCCCCCTTGAAAAAATTTCTTCTCGCCGAGGAAGAGCCCACCGGCCAGTTTCCGCCGCCCCCAACCCCCGCGGTTCCGCCGGCAGTCAAGCCGACGGGATTTTCCCCGCCATCGCCCCAGCCGCCGAGGCCTGCGCCGGAGCCCCCCAGGCCGGCTTCCCTGCCGCCCCGCATTCCTCCCGAACCTCCGCGGCAGGTCCATGAAACGGCCCGAATGGCTCCCGAGCCGCCCCGGTTCGGTTCCGAGCCGCCCAAAATTCCGGTTCCCAACATGGAAGCCGAGATGCGGGCCATCCGCGAAGCCATGCTGAGCCGGGTGGAAAAATGGGTAGCCCAGGATGGGGGGCAGATCCTGGAACGGGTTGCCCGGGAGATCTTCCCCAGGGTCGCCGAAGAGATCATCCGCAAAGAAATTGAAAAATTGAAAAAAGAAGCTGAGGAGCGTTCGTGAAAGAAGCGGAATCGAAGGAATGGAGCAAGGTGTACGACCCCCACCGGGTGGAAGATCGATGGTATTCCTTCTGGGAGCAGAAGAACTTCTTCCGGGCGGATGAGAATTCGCGACGCCCCCCTTATTCCATCGTCATCCCGCCCCCCAACGTCACCGGCTCCCTCCACATGGGCCATGCCCTGAACAATACCCTGCAGGACGTCCTGTCCCGGTACAAACGAATGGACGGGTTCAATGTCCTCTGGCTGCCCGGCACCGACCATGCCGGCATCGCCACCCAGAACGTGGTGGAAAAACAGCTGGCCGAGGAAGGGACCGACCGGCATCAGCTGGGCCGCGAGGCTTTCATCCAGCGGGTGTGGAAGTGGAAAGAGCAGTTCGGCGGGCACATCATCAAGCAGCTGAAAAAGCTGGGGAGTTCCTGCGACTGGAGCCGCGAGCGCTTTACCATGGACGAGGGGCTTTCCCGGGCGGTGCGGGAGGTCTTCGTACGCCTCTACCAGGATGGTTTGATCTACCGGGGGGATTACATCATCAACTGGTGCCCCCGCTGTCAGACCGCTCTTTCGGACCTGGAGGTGGAACACGAGGATGACCCGGGGCACCTGTATTACATCCAGTATCCCGTGGACGGATCGCAGGAGGCCCTGACCGTGGCCACCACCCGGCCGGAGACCCTGCTCGGCGACACCGCCCTGGCGGTGAACCCCGAGGATGAACGGTATAAGAAATATATTGGCCGGACGGTCATGCTTCCCCTCATGGACCGGAAGATCCCGGTCATCGGCGACGGATACGTGACCCTGGATTTCGGCACGGGGGTATTAAAAGTGACCCCCGGCCATGACCCCAATGACTTCGAGATCGGCCGGAGGCACAACCTCGCGGTCGTCAAGGTCATCGATGAAGCGGGGAACATGAGCCCAGAGGCGGGGAAGTACTCGGGCCTGGGCCGTTTCCAGGCCCGCGATCGGGTGGTCAAAGACTTGAAGGATCTCCACCTTCTGCAGAAGATCGAACCCTTTCCCCACAGCGTGGGGCACTGCTACCGCTGCAAGACGGTCATCGAGCCCCTGGTCTCCAAGCAGTGGTTCGTGAAGGTCAAACCGCTGGCGGAGCGGGCCATCGCCGCGGTGGTCAAGGGGGAGACCCGGATCATCCCCCAGGTCTGGGAAAGCACCTACTTCGAATGGATGAACAACATCCGCGACTGGTGCATCTCCCGGCAGATCTGGTGGGGGCACCGCATCCCCGCCTGGTTCTGCGAGAAATGCCAGGAGGTGATCGTCTCCGCCGAACCGGTCATCCGGTGTCCAGCCTGCGGCCATTCCGGGGTGCGGCAGGAGACCGACGTTCTGGATACCTGGTTCAGCTCGGCCCTCTGGCCCTTCTCCACCATGGGCTGGCCGGAAAAGACCCGGGACCTGGAGGTCTTTTATCCCACGTCGGTCCTGGTGACCGGCTTCGACATCCTCTTCTTCTGGGTCGCCCGGATGATGATGATGGGGCTGAAGTTCATGGGGGACGTGCCTTTCCGGGATGTCTACATCCATGCCCTGGTGCGGGACGCCGAGGGCCAGAAGATGAGCAAGTCCCGGGGCAACGTGATCGACCCCCTGGAGGTAATCGAGAAGTTCGGGACCGATTCCTTCCGCTTCACCCTGGCGGCCTTTGCCGCTCAGGGGCGGGATATCCGGCTTTCCGAAGAGCGGATCTCCGGCTACCGGAACTTCGCCAACAAGATCTGGAACGCTTCCCGCTTTACCCTCACCCATCTCCAGGGGTACGACCCGGGGAAGCCGGCGGGGGAAGCGCAGTTGACCCCGGCGGATCAATGGATCCTGAGCAGGGTCAACAAGACCGTCGCCCAGGTGCGGGAAGGGCTGGACGCTTACAAATTCAACGAAGCCGCTTCGGCCGTCTACCAGTTCCTCTGGCACGAATTCTGCGACTGGTACATTGAGCTGATCAAACCGGCCCTCTATCAGGATCAGGACCCCGGCCGGAAATGGCTGGCGCAGAATGTGCTGGCCCGCGTCCTGGATACCTCCCTGCGCCTCCTTCATCCCTTCATGCCCTTCATCACCGAGGAGATCTGGCAGAACCTTCCGGGGAGCGAAGGATCCATCATGGTGGCGGAATTTCCCCGCTCCCGGGAGAACGAAATCTACCCCCGGGAAGAGGCCCGGATGGAACTGATCATGCAGGTGATCGGGGCGATCCGCAACCTGAGGAGCGAGATGGGCATTCCCCCCGGGAAAAAAGCGGAAGTGATCCTGTACAGTCCGAAAAAAGAAACCCTGCGCTTCCTGGAGGAAAACCGGATGTACGTGGAAAACCTGGCCCGGACCGAGAAGCTGGGCTTCCAGTCCGGGGGGCAGAGGCCCAAGGGTTCCGCCACCGCGATCGTGGAAGAGGTCGAGGTCTTCCTGCCCCTGAAGGGGTGGATCAACTTGGACGAAGAGGAAAAGCGGCTCCAGAGGGAATTAGACAGGGTTTTCGAAGACCTGTCCCGAACCCAACGGAAACTCCAGAATCAGGATTTCGTGAGCCGGGCCCGGCCGGAGGCGGTGGAAAAGGAGAAGGGAAAAGCCGGAGCCCTGACTGCGAGAGAGGCCAAGCTCAAAGAGAGCCTGGAAAGAGTGAAGGGCTGGAGGAAAGAAACCTGAAACAATGCGGAATGCGGAATAAGAAATGACACGGTGACGCGGAGAGCGGGAGACGCGGGGAAAAGACAAATGCAATCTTCGGGTCATTCATTCCGCATTCCGCATTCCGCATTCCGAATTTAAAATGGGGGTTGCCATGTATTTTCCCCTCTACCGTCCCCGCCGCCTGCGCAAGAGCGAAGCCCTGAGAAGGATGGTCCGGGAGACCAAGCTGTCTCCTGATGATTTCATCTATCCTCTTTTCATCGTTCACGGGCGAAAGGTCAGACACGAAATCAAATCCATGCCCGGGATCGCCCAGCTTTCCATCGACCTGGCGGTCCGGGAGGCGGAAGCCGCCTGCAAGTTGAATATCCCGGCGGTGATTCTTTTTGGCATCCCCGAGAAAAAGGACCCAAAAGGAACCGAGGCCTACTCCCCCCGGGGAATCATCCAGCAAGCCATCCGGACCCTGAAACGAGAGCTTCCCGACCTGGTGGTCATTACCGATGTCTGCCTCTGCGAATACACCAGCCACGGCCACTGCGGAGTCGTGGTCGACGGAGAGGTGCACAACGACGCCACCCTGGCCCTTCTGGCCAAGATGGCCCTGTCCCACGCCGAAGCGGGCGTCGACCTCGTGGCCCCCTCGGACATGATGGACGGCCGGGTCAAAGCCATCCGGGACCTCTTGGACCGGAAGGGGTTTGAAAATACACCCATTCTTTCCTACGCCGCCAAGCATGCCTCGGTTTTCTACGGTCCCTTCCGGGAAGCCGCCGAATCGACTCCCCAGTTCGGGGACCGCAAGTCCTACCAGATGGACCCGGCCAATGCCCGGGAAGCGCTCCGGGAAGTCCGGCTCGACGTTCAGGAAGGGGCGGACATCATCATGGTAAAACCGGCTCTCCCCTACCTGGACATCATTCGGAAGGTGCGGGAAGAGATTGACCTCCCGGTGGGAGCCTACAACGTGAGCGGCGAATACTCCATGATCAAAGCCGCGGCCCAGCGGGGGTGGATCGACGGGGAAGGGGCCATGATGGAGGTGCTCACGGCCATCAAACGGGCCGGGGCCGACCTCATCATCACCTACTTTGCCAAAGAGGCAGCACGGTTCCTGGAAAAGAACCGGTCGGGGTGCTGAGTTCGCGCTCCGCGCGCGAAGAGCGCTTCGCTTGAGGACCGCCACGACAGGGCGTGGCTTGAGGACCGGGCTTCGCCCTTGAGGACCGGCCCGAGGGGCCTCGAGGACCGCTTCGCTCAAGGCAAAAGAAAAACGCATTTCAACCTTCAGATTTCGGAAGTTTCTCTTTCCCCTGAAAGGGGGAGGATGCGTTTGCGGTTGGAAGGCGCCCCAGGGGGGGCGCGCCAAGGGAGTCCAAACCATCTCTAACCAGGAAGGGAGGAAAGACCGATGAAGGAAAGAAAAAGGATCAGTCGTAGGGCATTTCTGAAGACCGCCGCGGCCGGAATCGGCGGGATGACGCTGGGACTGAAGGGGGTCGGGGCTTCCGCGCAGGAGAAGCCGCCCGCCAAAGGCAAACCCGCCAGAAAAGCCCTGGGCGTGGATGTGATCAAGCTCGGGGGGCAGGGGGTCATTTCCGGGGCCCACGCTGATTACGGCTGGCAGATCCAGGCCGGGGCCACTTTGGCCATCGAGGAGATTAATGCCAAAGGCGGAGTCCTGGGGAGCAGGTTCGAGCTTAAGTTTATGGACGAAGAGCTCAAACCCGCAGTGGCCGTGAAAAATGCCAGGTACCTGGCCACGGATTGGGGAGCTCATCTTCTCTTTGGAGTCGATTCCAGCGGCAGCGCCATGGCCATCGGGCCCGTCCTTCCCGAGTTGGACCGGATCTGCGTGTTCGACCATGCTTCCACCCACCGGCTGACCGAAGAACTGGTGGCCGGCAAAGGGATCAAACAGATCTTCCGCATCGCCGCACCGGTTTATCAGGAGGGCAACTTGGCCGCCATGATCTTCAAGGAGTTTCCCAACATCAAGAGGTGGGCCGGGATTCACTGCGACTATGAGTACGGGTATTCCAGCTGGGCCCTCTTCAAGGATACCCTCAAGAAGTATCGCCCCGATGTGGAATTTGTCGCCATCGCCTGGGCGCCCTTCTGGACCATGGATTTTTCCTCCCACATCTCGGCGGTGATGGCCGCCAAGCCCGATGGCATCCACGCCACCCCGTGGGCCGGCGAAGGGGTCATGCTCCTCCGGCAGGCGCTCATGCTGGGGGTCTTCGACAAGATCCAGGCCTGGTTCCAGTGCATGGGGGCCTCGGTGGATATCCTCGAAGGGATTTCCAATGAAGTGGCGGCGGGAAAATTCAAGGATAAACTCTGGGCTACGGCCCGTTACATTCACAACTACCCCGACACGCCGGAGAACAAGAAATTTGTTGAAGCTTTCCGCAAGCGGTGGAACCGCTTTCCCAACTACTCCGCCGAAAATGCGTACTCCACGATTTACGTCTTCAAGGCGGCGCTGGAAAAGGCCCGAAGCCTCAAGACCGCCGACCTCGTCAAGGCCATGGAAGGAATGAAAATCATGACCCCCGCAGGAGAAAGGTACTTCCGGCCGGAAGACCACCAGGCGATTTATGCCGTGCCCGGAGGCAGGGTGGTGATGGACCCCAAATATCCCCTTCCCGTCCTGGGTGACCTGAAAGTCTTCCCCCCCCAGGCCTACTACCGCCATCCTCCTTTTGAGCCTCTGAAAATGGATAAATAATGCTGCCGGGGGGAGCCGGGAGTGACCGGCTCCCCCCTCTTTCAATAACGAAGGAAAGGATATGGAGACACTAGCCTTTCAGGGACTCATAGGCCTGAGCGTGGCCATGTACCTCTGGCTCCTGGCCGCCGGTCTGACCATCGTGTTCGGCGTATTGGGGGTTCTCAATTTCGCCCACGGGAGCCTATTCATGCTGGGGGCTTATTTCGCCTTCACCTTCTATGGCCTCTGGGGGGTCAACTTCTGGCTGGCCATCGCCTTAAGCCTTCTTTCTGTTGCCGTCGTGGGCTACCTCATGGAACGTTTTTTCCTGCGGCACATCTACAACGAGGACCATGCCTACCAGCTTCTTTTGACCTTCGGGTTCATCCTCATCTTCGATGACGCCGTAAAGATGGTCTGGGGAGGGGTGGCCAAGATTCCGGCCATGCCCAGTTTCTTCGAGGGGACGGTGTCGGTAGTGGGAAGGCCGTTTCCGGTCTATAACCTCTTCATCATCGGCACCGGCCTGTTGGTGGCCGTGGTGGTCTGGTTGCTCTTCGAGAAGACCTGGTGGGGAAAGATGGTAAGGGCCTCGGCCTCCGACCGGGAGATGGCCGGTGCCATCGGGATCAACATCCCCACCCTCTTCAGCGGCGTCTTTGCCTTCGGGGCAATGCTGGCCGCCCTGGGGGGAGCTCTGGGGACTCCGGTTCGGGTCGTGGCTCCGGGGATCGGGTCGGCCATGATCATCCAGGCTTTCATCATCACGGTGATCGGGGGCCTGGGAAACCTGAAGGGGGCTTTCGTGGGCGCTCTCATCGTGGGGACCCTCAGCGCCTATGGGATCCTGCTCTTCCCGGTCTTTGAGCTATTTTTGATTTTCCTGATCATGGCCGTGGTCCTGATGATCAAGCCGCAGGGACTCTTTGGGAGCTGAGCGATGAAAACCAGACTGGCGATCCTGCTTCTCATCATCTTCCTC
>JAPLIW010000781.1 GCA_026388915.1 Deltaproteobacteria bacterium | reverse complement strand
AGTTCCAAACTCCCGGCAGCGGCCGGAAAGGAGGGTCAGGATTTGGTTGCCGGTTTGCGTGTCCAGGTTTCCCGTCGGCTCGTCCGCCAGGATGATGGCCGGTTCCTTCACCAGGGCCCGGGCGATGGCGACCCGCTGCTGCTCACCGCCGGATAGCTCGGAGGGGAATCGGTTTTCCTTCCCTTCCAGGCCCACGGCCCGGAGGGCCTGGTAGGCGGGTTGGGGGTCCAACTTCCCGGCCAGTTCCAGGGAGAGGAAGACATTTTCCAGAACCGTCAAGGTGGGCAGGAGGTTGAAGAACTGGAAGATGAAGCCGATCTTGCGGCGGCGCAATTGCGTTCGCCCCTCTTCGCCGAGATTCTGCAGGTCCTTTCCATCCACCTCCACCCGGCCCCGGTCAGGCCGGTCGATTCCGGCGAGGATGTTTAGGAGAGTCGATTTGCCAGACCCGCTCTTCCCATACAGGGCCACCACTTCCCCCGCCCTGATCTCCAGGTTGGTCCCCCGCAGGGCGGCCATGTTTTCCTGCCCAGTCCGATTGTAGTTCTTCCACAGGTCGATCACGCGGATGACAGGTTCCAAAGGATGTCCCTCCCAAGTTCTGAATATGCCGTATTTAATTTACCATTAGATGGAAGCACTGTCATCAGGGGGGAAGAAGGCTAACTTTCAGGAAGGAGTCCTTGGGAAAGTCCCTCAGATAAAATTCTAACCACCAGAAATGAATAGGGTAGGCAATTGAATATGAAGTTTGCCTTATATATGATGGGTAATTAAGAAAGTTCGATGTTTTGAATAGGTGTGAACGGCGGACCCGAGCTAGGAGCTATGGACAACTACCAGCTAATAGACCATGGGACTAGGCGCTTAGCGCCCGACTTAAACCAACATGTTGACAAGGAGGAAATATCCTTCATAGGGACCGTAGGGGCTCCCGCGTTTCGCGGGACATCATGCCCCTACAAGCTTATTGCACTATTTCCCCAGGCTTTTCTTCGATATTCGCAAGAATCGTCTGAAGGTCTATTTTCGGTTCTGTTTTCAAATGCGTTTTCTGTAAATCGCCTACCTTTTCCTCCAGTTGCAGCAGCATATCCTCCAGGTTGATGGTTTTTTCTTCCAACATCACCAGCCGTTCCTCAATATGAACCAGCGGCCCGTTCCAGAAAAATTCCTGCGGGTCTTTCAACGGTTCTTTCCCCGAAGGGATCGGGTCTTGTACCCGGATTGCTTCTTCAGGAACAGCTTTTTCCCGCAGGTCGAGAGGGGGTTCTTGCACTTCGGCTGCTTCTTTCTCCTCGAGAAGAATTTCCGGTGAGTCAGGGGATACTTTTTCCTCTTCCGTGAGGAGTATTATCTGCTGCTCGGGCGCTGTTTCTTCAACTGGGGGGAGGGGCTCTGCCGGATCGACGGTCTTTGGCTCTTCTCTCTTGGACTTAAGGCTTTTGGACAAGAGGAAAAGCAACAGGGTTCCACCCACAACTCCCGCTGCCAGAATGGGGGCCATCGTGGGGCTGAAGCCTATGGCCAAAAGGAGAGTGATGACTCCGGCCACAAGGACCATCTTCTGGTAAACATTGACATGGCTTGAGCTGAGCTTAGCCCTTCTCTTCATGACTTCTTCCTCTTTTTTAGAATTCAAAGCCTGCCGCCTCCTACGTGCTTGAGTTTAACTCATTGTGAATATTGGGTAAATTTCAAGGGACCGAACAAGGGTATATGTTACTTTATCGACAGCGTTCAGGGTTTAATTCAATGCTAAATTTTTCGGTTAAAGAGGTTGTAAGAAAAAGGATGTAGGGTGAGGGAGGCAGGGTGTAGGGGGCAGGGTGTAGGGTGTGGGGGGTAGGGGCAAAGAGCAAGGAGCATGGAGCAAGGAGCAAGGAGTAAAATCCCCGCATGCATGGGGCAGTAACCAGTAACGAATAACGAGTAACAAGTAACGAGTAACCAGCAACCAGTAACGAGTAGTCCCTTTCCGCATTTAACTGATTCTTCCAATCTCCCCGACTATTTGTTCAGCTTCTTCCATCGCCTTCTTTTCCAGCTGTCTGCTGATCTTCCCTTCCTTTACCAGGAGCGCCAGGGCCTCCCGGTCCACGATGA
>JAPLIW010000416.1 GCA_026388915.1 Deltaproteobacteria bacterium | reverse complement strand
GGAATTGCGGCTTCATTGCCCGAGCTGCCATCCTTACTGCAAAAGTAGGATGATCTATAGAATTGGGGAAAAAGGGGCGTGGGTTTCGGGAGAGGAGATCATGGCGCAAAAACAAGGAAAGGACCGAAAATTTTTTAAGAGAAGAAACAAAACGAAACATTTTGAGAATTATCGTAAAGGCGCTGCTGGTTTTGTTGATTAACCCAATCAATGATGGGTCATAAAAAGGAAGCAGGGGGGACACGTAGGCAAATTGCGGCGGGATAATTTCTACGAGAAACTTGGCGCGGCCAAAAGACAACTTGCCTATATCTCTCGGCCCCGGTTGCGAACGTAACGAGCCCAGAACCTGCAACTCTTTTTACTCGGACCTGAGAGGTCGTTTCTGCAAAGATCTTGGGGAGAAGGAGGTAAATGATGAGAGAAGGATCGATAATGTCCTTTGAATACAAAACACCGAAGCCGCGAACCATTGGAATACTCATTTTGCTCTTCATCATCCTCATCGTTCTTTGGGGCACCTTTGTCATCGTCCCGGCTGGCCACAGGGGGGTTTGCCTCTGGTGGGGAAGTGTAGAGAAGAGGATCATGGGGGAGGGACTCAACTTCATAGTGCCGATTGCCGAAAGAGTCATCAAGGTGGATGTCAAGGTTCAACCCCATCCGTTCAAGGAGATCGATGCCTCTTCAAAAGAATACCAGATGGTGAAAATGACCGGAATGATGAACTTCCATATCGATCCGTCTTATGTCAATGACCTGTACCAGAAAGTGGGGCTCGATTTTGCCGATAAGGTAATCGATCCGGCCTTCAATGACTTCGTCAAGGAGGTTGTGCCGACCTATCCGATCGGGGAGATTCTTCCCAAAAGGGAGGAGATTCGGCAGAGGGCGATGAAAAAGTTGGGGGAAAACCTGGCGAGGTATCACATCATTGTCGATGACATCTACTTTGCCAACATCCGCTTCTCACCTGGATATGAAGGGGCTGTGGAGGCCAAGCAGGTGGCCCAGCAACAGGTGGAGACGCAGAAACAGGTTTTGGCCCAGAGGGAAATCGAGGCCCAGCAAAAGGTAGCAACCGCCAAAGGTGAGGCCGAGTCGATACAGGTGGTAGCTCAGGGACAGGCCAAAGCCAATGACGCCCTATCCCGTTCTATCACCCCGATCCTGGTTCAGTATAAGAGTATCGAGAAGTGGAACGGCATTCTGCCGCAGGTCTCGGGGGGGGCCGTTCCTTTTGTTGACTTGAGAAAGATGGGTGGCTTGCCGGGCGGAACGGAAGAGAGCAAGAAATAAGAATGCAGAAGGGAGGAGCATGAATCCGGGAGATATCAATTAATCTAAATTTTCAATCAACGTTCCAAATGAAATGGGAGGGAAATGACCGGAGAAATGGAGCAGAAAAATAATTCCGAAAATTAAACGGATACTTTAGGGTACAGATCTCAGCAAAAACTCATCGTTTGTTTCAAATCGACCCTAGGTGGCTATTCCACTAAAGAAAGGAAAAAGTAAACATGAAGATCAGACCACTTCAAGACCGGGTTATCGTCAAAAGGGTGGAAGAAGAAGAAAAGACGAAGGGCGGGATCATTATCCCCGACACGGCCAAAGAAAAGCCCATGGAAGGCAAAGTGATTGCCGCGGGAAAAGGGAAGGTCCTGGAGGACGGGAAGATCCATGCCTTGGATGTGAAGGCGGGTGACCGGGTCCTCTTCGGTAAGTATTCCGGGACCGAGGTGAAAATTGACGGCGAAGAACATCTGATCATGCGGGAAGACGACATTTTAGGCGTGATCGAAAAGTAATCAACGGACACATTATAAAGGAGGAATGGGAAGATGGCAGCCAAAGAAATCCGTTATGACCAGAAGGCTCGGGAATCTCTCCTCAGGGGCGTAAATATACTGGCCGATGCGGTGAGAGTAACCCTGGGACCCAAGGGCCGGAATGTAATCCTGGAGAAGAGCTTCGGGGCTCCCACGGTTACCAAAGACGGGGTTACCGTAGCCAAAGAGATCGAGCTGGAAGATAAGTTTGAGAACATGGGCGCTCAGATGGTCCGCGAAGTTGCTTCCAAGACCTCGGACATAGCCGGCGACGGGACCACCACAGCCACAGTCCTGGCTCAGGCGATCTACCGTGAAGGGTCCAAACTGGTGGCAGCGGGTCATAACCCCATGGAACTGAAGAGGGGCATCGAAAGAGGTGTGGAGATCGTGGGTGAAGAGCTCAAGAAGCTCTCCAAGCCCACTAAAGAACAGAAAGAGATCTCCCAGGTGGGGACTATTTCAGCGAACAATGATGAAACCATCGGAAACATCATTGCCGATGCCATGGCCAAGGTCGGGAAAGAGGGGGTCATCACCGTCGAGGAAGCTAAGTCCATGGAGACCACCCTGGAAATCGTCGAAGGCATGCAGTTCGACCGCGGGTATATCTCCCCCTACTTCGTGACCAACCCGGAGAAAATGGAAGCCGTCCTAGAGGACGCCCTGATCCTCATCAATGAGAAGAAGATCAGCAGCATGAAAGACCTCCTTCCGGTTTTGGAACAGATTGCCAAGATGGGGAAACCCCTTCTGATCATCGCCGAAGAAGTGGAAGGCGAGGCCCTGGCCACTTTGGTGGTGAACAAGCTACGGGGCACGCTCAAATGCGCGGCCGTGAAGGCCCCGGGATTCGGGGATCGCCGGAACGCCATGCTGGAAGACATTGCCGTTCTGACCGGCGGGCAGATGATTTCTGAAGAGATGGGAGTGAAACTGGAGTCGATCCCCCTTAAAGACCTGGGCAAGGCCAAACGGATCACCATCGACAAAGATAACACCACCATCGTAGAAGGGGCCGGAGATTCGAAAGGAATTGAAGGCCGGGTGAAACAGATCCGGGCCCAGATCGAAGAGACCACTTCGGATTATGATCGCGAGAAACTGCAGGAGCGGCTGGCCAAGCTGGTCGGCGGCGTGGCAGTGATCAATGTCGGCGCGGCCACGGAATCGGAGATGAAAGAGAAGAAAGCCCGGGTAGAGGATGCCTTGAATGCGACCCGAGCGGCAGTGGAAGAAGGAATCGTTCCGGGCGGCGGCGTGGCCTACCTGCGAAGCCTACATGCCCTGGATAAACTAAAACTGTCCGAGGCCCAGCAGTTTGGGGTGAACATCCTTAAGAAGTCCCTGGAGGAGCCCATTCGCTGGATTGCCCAGAATGCCGGGTATGAAGGCTCCATCGTGATCGAGAAAGTAAAGAATGAGAAGGGGAATTATGGCTTCGATGCCCAAAAGGAAGAGTACACTGATATGGTGAAAGCGGGGATCATCGACCCGACCAAAGTGGTGCGTGTTGCGTTGCAGAATGCCGCTTCCGTGGCCTCTTTGTTACTCACCACCGAGGCTATGGTAGCGGAGAGGCCCAGGGAGAAAGAAAAATATCCGTCCATGCCTCCGGGGGGTGGTGGAATGGGGGGAATGGAAGGGATGTATTAGAAGCTGAAGGCTTACAGGAGACCATTAGCCCATACCCGATAGCCGGAACCGGCTATCGGGGGAAAACAGCGCTCCGCGTGGAGGGCTGTTTCTTTTCGGTCGATATTCTACGAGGGTCTTGGATGGAAGATCATATGGGAAATGTCGGTTGATCAATAAGTTGGACGAACAGGAGAAAATCCTTGAGTAATAATAAGAAAAAAGACCCTAAGGACCATAACCACCCCCCACCGGTGGTGAAAGTGGGGGAAGGTGTTCGGGAGAAAGCTCCCAGCGATAAAGAGAAGAGAGAGGGGCCGTCTTCCACGGAAAAAGAAAAGAGAGAACAAACTCCCCTGGAAAAGGTTCATGCCGAGCTGGAGGCAAAGGCCAAAGATGCAACGGAGCAGCATGATCAATGGCTCCGCCTGGGAGCGGAGTTCGAAAATTATAAGAAACGGATGCAGAAAGAAAAATCCGACGTGATGCAGTTCGGCAACGAGAGCCTGCTCAGAGCTGTGCTGCCCATCCTGGACAATCTGGAGCGCGCCATCGATCATGGGGAAAAAATGAAAGTAAACGGGACTCTTTTGCAGGGAGTCGAGACCATTCTGCGGCAGTTTTTAGCCATCCTGGAAAGGTTCGGTGTCAAACCCGTGGCCGCCATGGGGGAATCGTTTGATCCCGAGAAACATGAGGCTGTCTCTCAGGCGGAGAGCGACCAGGAGCCCGATCGGGTGATCTCCGAGTTGGAGAAGGGCTACCTGTTCCATGAGCGGCTGCTCAGGCCGGCCAAGGTCTTGGTTTCCAAAGCCCTGCCGGAAAAGAAAACAGAAACGGAATGATCCAAAGAGATTTCTAAGATCCTCGAAGGATCGATCCTTTGCCCGCATTCAACCTTCCGAAAGCCGTGGCCTCGTGC
>JAPLIW010000449.1 GCA_026388915.1 Deltaproteobacteria bacterium | reverse complement strand
CGCTCGCGGATCAGGTTGCGTTGGCCCTGCTCCATATCCTGTTGGTCCGCCAGGCGGAGAACCTTTTTCAAGGTCTTGAAATTTTTTGGATCCCGCTCCAGGGGCATGCGGACCACGAAAACCAGTTCCGGCCCCCGTTCGGTCTCCACCACCACGATGTCCCGTTCTTTCAGGGTGAAACCCGTGGAATCGTAGTCGTAGATCCTCCCGAGGTCCCGAAATTTAACGCCGACGACTTTCATAAAAGAGTGCCTTGGGTGCCTAAAGTGCGCTAGAGTGCGCTAGCGTCAAATACGTTCTCGGGTGCTGCAGGGCTGCGGTGCTGCTGTTCAGAAACGTTGACCATTTTGGTTTTTTATCTGTGTTCATCTGTATTCACCTGTGTCCCAAACTATTTTTGAATTCAACCTCCAAAGAATCTGCGTTCATCTGCGTCCCATAGAGCTTTCTTTTTTTATTTCCAGCATCAATGTCTCCAGGGCCAGCTGTTTGTTGACGTTGAAGGACAGGGATCTTTGAATGCTGGAGATTGAGCCGAAGATCCCTTCCAGCCGGTCGAAGGAGATATTGGCGGCATCTTTTCCAAGGTCGGGGAGAAGATCATGATTGATCAGCCCTTCTTTCGCCCCTTCCCCCTGTACTTTGAAGACCACCAGGTCCCGGACCCAGATTTTCCAGAGGTCCAGAAGATCCCCGACTTCCTCTTCTTCCTTGGCCAGCCGTTCGCAGGTCTCGAAGATCTCCTCCGCAGATTTCTGGGGCAGGCTGGAAAAAAACCGCAGCCAGTCCAGACGCTTCTGAAAGTCAACGCGGTCGCTCAAGGCTACCGCCTGCCCCGCACTGCCCCCGGCCAGGGAGGCATAGAAATGGGCCTTTTCATCTTCCAGGCTCTGGTCCGTTTGAAGGATCTGCGCGATCTGTCCGGGAGATAGAGGCCTGAACTTCACCCACTGGCAACGGGAGAGAATCGTGGGGAGAAGCTTGTGCGGACGGGAGGTGATCAGGAACAGATGAGTCTCCTGGGGGGGCTCTTCCAGGATTTTCAGCAAGGCGTTGGAAGCGGCGTCGTTAAGGCAGTCGGCCGAGTCCAGAATGCAGGCCCGGCGTCCGCCCTCCATGGGACGGAAGCGGAGCCTTTTCTGCATGCCCCGGATCTGGTCGATCTTGATGGTTTCCCCTTCGGGCTCCAAAATGATTAAATCAGCATGATTCGAAGAGTTGACTTTGATGCAGGAGGGGCATTTTTCGCAGCAGTCTCCCGGCTCCGGAGGGGACTGGCAGTTCATAGCTTTGAACAGGGTCAGGGCGGTGAGACGCTTGCCCACTCCTTCCGGACCGATGAAGAGATAAGCGTGGGCCAGCCGGCCGTTGCGCAAAGCATTGCGCAGGACGGCGACGGCTTTTTCCTGTCCTATGATCCGGTCAAAGGGCATGTTTCATCCTCGGATCGTACCGGGGAGATGAGAAACAATCTCCCGGTGCAGAGTCTGTTCGTCTTTCATCCCATCCAGGACAATGATCCGGGCAGGTTCCTTCCGCGCTAAAATCAAATATCCCTCCCTCACCTTTTGATGAAAATCAACCGCTTCTTTTTCAAAACGATCTTCCCGGGTCTGATCTTTTTCCAGCCTTTTCCACGCCCTTTTCAGCCCGACCTCCACCGGCAAATCCAGAAGAAAGGTCAGGTCCGGTTTGGTATTCTCCAGGACCCGGGCGTGGATTTCTTCGATCCAGGCTAAATCCAGGCCGCGGCCGAAACCTTGGTAAACGGTCGTGGCATCGGCGAAGCGGTCGCACAGAACGACCTTGCCTTCCCGGAGGGCGGGGACGATGACCTGGCGGTAGTGTTGAATCCGGTCGGCCACGTAGAGGAAAAGTTCGGCCATGGGCTCCATGCCGGCATTGTCGGAAGAAAGGAGAATCTGCCGGATCTTCTCCCCCACCTTGGTTCCGCCGGGTTCCCGGGTGAGCAGAAAGGGGCGCTGGTTCTTTTTAAGAAAAGAGGTCAGGTGGCCGATCTGGGTGGTTTTGCCGCATCCCTCGATCCCCTCGAAGGTAATGAAAAAACTCAATTTTCCTCCGCTTTTTTAATGAATAAATTATACCCGAAATGAGGCCTTTTCGCAAACAGATGGTTTTTCTGCCAAAAAAAGGCCGGGGCTTTGGGCCCCGGCCCGAAAAAATCACCCCCACCCATCTCTCCCCCATCAACGGGGAGGGGTATAGGATGTGGACAATTTATGATTTGCCCGGACGTGATGACGACACCACCCCGGTGGAGGGGCGGTTCGCGAACCGCTCCTACTTTTTGTCTAATCCCAGTTTCTTGACCAGCTTTCCGATCCGCTCGGAATCCTGCCGAACATATTTTTCATAATCCTCCGAATTGAGGTATAGAGGAGTCATGTCAAGTTTTTTCATAATAGCCTGAAAATCTGGATCATCCATGGCTCTCTTGAAGGCGTCATGCAATTTAGCCACGATGGGCTTGGGAATACCCTTGGGACCGATGAGCCCGATCGGGCCCGGAGAGACCAGGTCATAGCCGATTTCTTTCAACGTAGGTACCTGGGGGTAACGGGTGGATCGCTGATATCCGTAGGTGACGAGGAGCCGGAACTTTCCGGCATCCACTAACGGCCCCCAGCCGGAGGAATCAGACACACTATCCACGTGGCCGCCCAGAAGGCCCGTGTTCGACTCAGCCCCCCCTTTGTAAGGAATGTGGACAAACTGGATGCCCCCGGCCAAAGAGGCCAGCTCTTCCATGGCCAGGTGTGGTGGAGTTCCCACGCCCGGAGACCCAAAGGAAACTTTCTGAGGGTTCTGTTTCGCATATTGGATAAACTCTTGGATGGTTTTCCACTTCGACTCGGTCTGGACCACCAAGCCAAACAGGTAGCCAGCCCAGCGCATAATATGGGTCAGGTCATCGACTGGATGAAAGTTCAGCTTCCCCATATGATAAGCGATCGTGGGGCTGCTGGTAATGACCCCGATCGTGTAGCCGTCTGGAGGTTTGGGGATAACTAAGCTGGGGCCCACGCTGCCGCCGCCCCCGGATTTGTTCTCGACGATGATCGGCTGGCCCAGGTATTTTTTGGCAGCATTGGCTAGGGCGCGGCCAGTCACGTCCGTTGAGCCTCCAGCGGGGTAAGGAATGACAAAACTGATAGGCTTGGTCGGGAATTCCGCGGCGAAGGCCGATAACCCCAACCCCAGGAACATGGTCATGATCGCCAGAATAACGATAAATCTCTGTTTCATCGAAATCCTCCTTGAATAAAGTCCTTTTCTTGCTGTGAGGGAAAAGTTACCAGCCTCTGCTGTCATTGTCAAGTCTGTCAAGACTGATGATCTCGTAAAAAGTCTCTTGGAGCGTCACCCCGGCGAACCCCGGATCATGTCCGGGGCAGGCACCGGGGTCCAGACATTGTCCCCGCGGAATCGGGGAACCATTAAAGAAAATCTGGATTCCCGTTTTCACAGGAAACCCTGGATTCCGGCTTTCGCCGGAATGACGAATTCTATGGAATTGCGACTTTTTACGAGATCATCAAGACTGGCTGCGTCAATATAAAGTTGTCACTCCGGTGAAAACCGGAGTCCAGGGAACTTAAAACGAGTATAAAGAACTAGATTCCGGCTTTCGCCGGAATGACTGAAAACCTGCTTTTTCATCATCCTATCAAACCGAAATCTGCAATCCGCAATCCATTTTTCTACTTCTTGTCCAGCCCCAGCTTCTGCACGACTCTTTTGATCTGTTCGGATTCTTGGCGAATGGCCTTGTCCAGGTCTTCCGGGCTAAGGTAGTTATCCGACATATCGTATTTCTTGAGGATCGATTGATAATCAGGGTCGGTCAGGGATTTCTTGAAGGCCTCGTGCAGCTTGGCCACCACCGGTTTGGGCATTCCCTTGGGACCGATGAGGAAGAGGGGGGAGGAATAGACCATGTCGTACCCGGCCTCTTTCAACGTGGGCACATTGGGGTAGCGGGGCATCCGCTGGGGGGCGTAAGTAACGAGAAGCCTAAATTTCCCCGCATCCACCATGGGACCCCAGCTGGTGGAGTCGGAAACCGCATCGATGTGGCCTCCCAGGAGGGCGGTGGCGGCTTCAGCCCCCCCTTTGAAAGGCAGGTGGACGAGCTTGATCCCGGTGAGGATGCTCAACTCTTCCATGGCCAGGTGCGGGTTCGTACCCACGCCCGGAGTCCCGTAGGTAATCTTGCCGGGGTTCTCCTTGGCAAACTTCACGAATTCCTGCATTGTCTTCCAGGGCGCGTCGGCACGGACTACCATGCCGAACACGTAAGTCGTGTACCGGATGATGTTGGTTGTATCCGTGAGAGGGTTAAAATTCAGCTTTCCCATGTGATAAGCGATGGTGACCGCCCCGCTGGAGATACCGATGGTGTATCCGTCGGGAGGCTTGGAGATCACCAGGCTGGGGCCGACCGTTCCTCCCCCGCCGCCTTTGTTCTCACAGATTATGGGCTGGCCCAAATAGTTCTTGGCCGCGTTGGACATGGCCCGGCCGGTGAGGTCGGTCGATCCGCCTGCCGGGTAAGGAATGACGAAGGTGATGGGCTTGGTGGGAAACTCTTGAGCCGAACCCGTTATGCCCCATCCCAGGATCAGGCTGAGAATGACAGAAGTGACGACCCACAAATGTTGCCAGCGTTTCATATTTCCTCCAGTTTTGGAAAAGGATATCGCCAATAATGAGGGTGATTCTCAGAGCCCTGAGTATATCCTTTCAGCGAGGGTAGGGCCGGGTTTCAAACCCGCCCCCACAGGTTGCTATTTTTTATACATTCCCAACTTCTGGACAATTTCCTTCAATTTCTCCGATTCGGCCCGGACCGCCTTCTCGCAGTCCTCGGAATTCAGGTAGGTTGTCTGCATGTCGTATTTTTTCAGGACGGCCTGGTATTCCGGGTCATCCAGGGACTTTTTAATGGCGTCATGCACTTTCTGGACGATGGGCTGGGGCAGGGCTTTGGGGCCCATGATTTCGAGAGGGGAAGGGAAAACGATGTCGATGCCCAGCTCTTTCAGGGTGGGAACGTCGGGATAGCGGGCGGAGCGGGAGGCGGTGTAGATGATGAGCAGCCTGAATTTTCCCGCATCCACGAGGGGTGCCCAACTCGTCGAGTCAGAGACCGAGTCGACATGGCCGCCCAGGAGGGCGGAATTGCATTCGGCTCCCCCCTTGTAGGGGACATGGGTCAGTTTCACCCCGGTGGCAAAGGCAATCATTTCCATGGCCAGGTGCGGACCGGAGCCCATTCCCGTGGTTCCGTAGGTCACCTTTCCGGGGTTTTCTTTGGCGTATTTCACATAATCGGTGAAGGTTTTCCAGGGGGCGTCCGCCCTCACCACGAAACCATACAAGTAGCCGGTGTAGCGCATGATATGCTTCACGTCATCGATGGGGTTGAAATTCATCTTGCCCATGTGCCAGGAGATGGTGACCGTAGTGCTAGCCATGATGCCGATAGTGTAGCCGTCCGGGGGCTTGGAGATAACCAGGTTGGGCCCCACCGTGCCTCCCCCTCCCCCTTTATTCTCCACCACAACCGTCTGGCCGAGATGCCTCTTGACTACCGGCGCCAGTACTCTTCCGGTTACATCCGTCGAGCCACCCGCCGGGTAGGGGATGATCAGGGTAACGGGC
>JAPLIW010000793.1 GCA_026388915.1 Deltaproteobacteria bacterium | reverse complement strand
CCCGGCCCGGGCTCAAGGGCGTTGCCCACAGAAATCATGAGGCGCCTTCTATTCCCTGGACCGGTGGGGCTAACCGATCTTGGATCCCCGGGATGGTTTCCCCTCCGGGTAGGGGCGACCGGCGGTCGCCCGATCGGCCCCCCTCATCCTGCGGAAGCCGGTCGGAGCCTCCAGGAAAAGGGCTAACCCAGCCGATGCTTTCTGCGGGCAACGCCCTTGACCCCGGGCCACAACCCAAGCCTCCCGGAAATGTCAAACTTTAATCGTCACCCCGGCATAGCCGGGGGTTTACCTTAGGGCAATTAGTCGGCTAATAATGAAATTGTGCGCAAGCCGGTAACAAATTGTAGGGGCAACCCCGCGTGGTTGCCCATCTTGCGGGTGGCCACGTAGGGCCGCCTCTACAATTTCCTGTTTGGTTCCGGCTAGGCCGGGTTGGGAACCAGTAACAAGCAACCAGCAACGGATTAGAGCAAGAGCCGGTCCACAATCCCCTTCATGGACTGGAGGAATGCGGGATTTTCCTCATAGGGAGGAGTGCCCGACAGGTCGGCTTCCACTATCTTAGGATCATAATCGATGAATCCCAAAAAAGGCAAGTCCGGCATCTTCTCCAGCAGAAATTTCCGGTCCCCCTCTCCCCGGATCTTGTTGCCCACCAGGGCGAGATTTTTCAGCCCGATGTCCCCGGCCAGCCGGCGGATCTTCTGGGCCACCTCCAGGCTCCGCTGCCCGGGCTCGACGACCACGATGAGCTTGTTTACCGCCTGCGCCGTGGCCCGGCCTAGGTGTTCGACCCCGGCCTCCATATCCAGGATGACCACCTCATTGCGGCCCAGAAGGAGATGGGCCACCAGGGTCCGGACCATCACATTCTCTGGGCAAACACACCCGCCGCCCCCCTTTTGGACGGTCCCCATGACCATCAGGCGGATCCCATCCTTTTCCAGGCTGTACTTGTCCGGCAGGTCATCCACCCGGGGATTGAGCTTAAAGAAGCCCCCCATGGAGCCGGGCTTGGCCCCGGTCCGTTCCTCGATCAGTTCTTTCATCTCGGCAATGGGCGTCAGGCGCTGGTCCCGGGGGAAACCGAGGGCCAGGGCCAGGTTGCTCGCCGGGTCGGCATCGATCACCAGGACCTTCCGCCCCCGGTCGGCCAGCACCCGGGCCACCCCCACCACCACCGTGGTCTTACCCACTCCGCCTTTTCCGGTCACCGCCAACTTCATAAACTCAAAACCTTTCACCGCAGAGCACGCGGAGAACGCAGAGGAGTCAGAAAAACATCAAAAATATCTTCCCATAAAAGGCCTGAGTTTTGAGGCCCGTGAGCAATTTCAATGGATCTCTGCGCTCTCTGCAACCTCCGCGGTATTAATCCTTTTTGGGGGAGGCCCCAAAAATTCGATCCTGGAGATTTTTGAATATCCAACGAAGGCTTTGACCTTTATGATCGAGCCGTGCTGTTTTCGTATTTGTTATATTTTCCTAACTCTGCGTACTCTGCGCTCTCTGCGGTGAATAACTATTTTTCCTTTTGATCAGTTTCCAAACCACGGTCTCCGCCAGGATGACGATGTCTTCCACTGGCAGATAGCCGGTGATGGATGAATCGAAGAGGACATT
>JAPLIW010000122.1 GCA_026388915.1 Deltaproteobacteria bacterium | reverse complement strand
AATGGAAAAAGTGGACAGAGGAAACGATCGAAGAATCAGCGGGCAGAGAGATTCCTTCTGTTGTTGTCGTCAAGGCGGACCGACAACTGCTCCTGTACAAGAATGGGCAGCTATTCAAGACGTTTCCCGTCGGCCTGGGTCGTAGCGGATGGTCGGATAAACATCGGGCAAGAGATAATGCGACCCCCGAAGGGAGATACCGGATCATCGGGAAAAACCCCAGAACCCCCTATCATAGAGCTCTTTTGATCAATTATCCCAACGAAGAGGACTGGGAAGAATTTCATCGGGCGAAAAAGAGAGGCCTTCTGCCTGGGACCGCCAGGATCGGCGGATCCATCGAGATCCACGGTGGCGGAGACAAGGGGATGACCTATGGCTGCATCTCCCTCGCCAACGACCATATGGAAGAGCTCTACACGATCGTAGAGGTGGGTACTCCGATCGCCATCGTCGGGGCCCTCGACCGCCAAAATAGTCTCTCCTCGGCGTTGACCGGGATCCAGAATGGACGAACGAAAAAGAAGACTCCTTAAGATTTCAGCCCTCTTGCTCTCGATTGGGCTTTTCGTTGAAGCGGCGGGTTACTGCATGGGCTGGAGGGAGGCGAGGGTACAGGAAGCCCGATCGACGGAGACGAAGCCTGCCCTGGTGAGTTTCCTGAGATCAGAGAACTCTTTATTGAAGAAACAGATCCGGACCATTCCGCCCCGGGGGCACTACATCGTTGTGGATACCGCAGATAATCTCCTCTACCTTAAGGACGGACCTCGAACCCTCTTGAAGACCACCATTTCCGCCGGAAGCGGAAGTATTCTGATCGATCCCTCGGGCGAAAGAAAATGGATTTTTGAGACCCCGAGAGGGGAGTTCGCGATTCAATCAAAGATCGTAAAGCCCACGTGGTTCAAGCCTGACTGGGCCTTCATCGAAGAAGGGAAACCCATCCCCAAGAACATGATGGAGCGGGTCGAACCAGGGATGTTGGGAGATTATGCCCTCGGATTCGGGGACGGGTACTTCATCCACGGGACACTCTATACGAGACTCCTCGGAAAGAATATCACTCACGGTTGTATCCGGATGGGTGACCGGGATCTGAAAATCCTCTATCAATCAGTCTCCTTGGGAACAAGAGTCTTCATATTGTGATGCACTCCTTAAGAGCCTTCATCCTGATATCGATAATTCTATTGAGTGCTGAAGCATCTCCGGTGTCAGAAGCAGACCGGCTGATGGAGGAAAACAATCTTCTGAAGGCGGAGGTTCAACTTGCAAGGTCATCGAAGATTTATGTCATTTTTGATCTTGCGGCAAAGAAGATTCTGATGAAAGCCAAGGGAATCTTGCTCAAAGAGCTGCCTGTGGAATCCTATAGCCAGTGGGGGACACCGGTCCGGCCCAAGCCCCTACCCCTCCTGGGCAAGACCGCTCTGGTGAAACCCGAGAGGAAAGAGATCAAACCGAAGACCGAGGGGGCAGAGAATGCCTCTGAACCCGAAGTTCTCCAGCTCGAAGATATGCCCGTGCGGTACCAACTCAAGTTCGATGACGGCATCCAGATCTCGGTGAAACCAAAATCCACCGGGATGGTCTCCACCCTGTTCAACCTGGTAGCTTCGCTGAAGTCATACCTCATTACGAGGCCCATGGGGACCCTGTGGAATGGTTTGCGCCGGCAGAGCTTCACGGAGATCGTCGTGGCTCTGAACGAAAATGATGCGAGATCTCTTTACTGGTCATTCCAGGAGGGCTTTCAATGCATTATCCTTTGGAGCGACTCGTCAGCCTAGCCCCTGCCCCACAGTTCGGGTAATTCTTAGGAAAATAAAATGACCATCCCCGGCGTTTCAAAAGGTCTCTGAATTATCGCCTGGTCCGGGAGAGCTTTGGGTCCAGCAGGTCGCGGAGGCCATCCCCGAGCAGGTTAAAGCCCAGTACCGCCCAGGCGATGGCCAGGCCGGGGAAGATGGCCACCCAGGGGG
>JAPLIW010000918.1 GCA_026388915.1 Deltaproteobacteria bacterium | reverse complement strand
GCAGTTCTACAATGTGGAGCGAGAGAAGACTCTGCGGGGGTACACGCTGCCCCTGAATTTAACTGCCTTCGACCGGCATGGCTGGATGGTAAGGGACGAACCCCTGGACTGGATCGCACAGAAGCTGGACCGGATGAGGAGAGTCCGGGTGCTTACCCCCAGGGTGGCAAAGAGCCTCTCGCTTCTGGACCCCCGCGCATATCAGGCCGGCCTTGTGGGAGCCGATGAAAGAGGTCTCTACCGTCCGGGTCGAAAAAGCTGACCCTTGCCGCTTTCCCGCGGATTGCCGGTGAAGACAGAAATCTTCCTTGCCCCTCATCTTTCATCCGAAAAAAATCTAAAAAGCTTCTCGTTCAGCTCGGCGTCGATTTCTCCCTTCTCCACCTTCTGGAAAAAAAGCTCCTTGAGGGGATCGAGAAGTTTCCGGGTGAATTCCCGACCGAAACCGGGGTCCTTGTACTGGAAGAAGGGGTCCATGTAAGTAAAGACAGAGTAGAAGAAGTTTCCGAACAAGTAATTGCGGTCGAGGACGCCGAAGGTGACCAGGGGAATGACATCGGTCACGTTCACCCAGTTGGGATAGAGCGTGCGGTCCCCGATGAGCTTGATCTGGGGCTTGCCGAAGGCTTCCACCGCCAATTTGGTGTGGCGCTGATATGGGCGTCGATCAGGCCGAAGTGGACGGGAAAGCGCTTCAGGAATTCGATGGTGGTGCTGAAGATATCCCGCTTGTGGTGGTACTCCAGGAACTTGTTCTCCATGGGCAAAGCGCCGTAGATCACCTTGATGGCCAGGGTATACCGGGCGTAGGAGTGGGTCTTGTTCTTGGCGAAGGCAATCCGGAAATCGGCGTTTTTCCATTCCCGGTTCACCCAGTGTTTCCCCAGCTTTCCGGCGAATTCATATTCTCCCAAGTCCTCCGAAAGGTCTATGACCCGATAGTTCTTCTCCGTCAGCCCGATATACCGCGCCACGGTCTTCACTTCCCGGTTGGTGAAGAAGGTCCCGTAGGTGCTGCGGGCTTCGGCCACGGCCAGGTTACGGTATCCCCGCTCGTAGATCCGGTCTACCAGATACTCTACCAACTGGGGATCGGTGTAGGTGGATCGATCCTTGGTGGAGTACGCGAACATGAAATTGGGTTTGACCATGATGAAAAAATCTTCCTTGCTCTTCGCCGATTTCTGCCGGGCCGCATCCAGCTTCGGAAAGAAGCCGGCAGCCTCCAGGACCTTGTCCAGGGCCTTGAATTTATCCGGGTCCTTGATGGAGGCTACGGTCGCTACCCGGTCGGAGTTGATGCCCCCCAGGTTGAGGGTATCCATGTCTTCTTCCATGGCCAGGTATAAGTCGCCCTTTTCATCCCGCAGGGAAACCACCCGCCGCTGGAAGACCCCGGTGGGGAAATGGTCGTTGTTGAGTTCCAGAATGTTGTCGTCCACGGTCTGGAAGGTTTTCCCCTCCGCCGGCTTCCAGATTCTTACCCCCTGGTCATCGATCTGCAGGTCGAGCGTAACCAGGCGGCTGACGATCTTGCCGAGTTCCTGTTCAATCCGGTCGATCACCACATCCTTCCGGTTGCCCCGCAGAACATCCGAACGCACCTTCACGTAAAGAGTCCTGGTTTCCGGGGAAAGGGCGCAGAAATAGTTGTAATAG
>JAPLIW010000346.1 GCA_026388915.1 Deltaproteobacteria bacterium | reverse complement strand
CGGCCGGAGTATCCATCAGATTCTTGGATTCGGCCACGTCCCCGCTCACATAATAAGGCATGCCGCAGCCGGCATAGGACAAGACTTTTCCTTTCTCCACGATGGTAATCTCCGCCTCAGGGTTCAAACGCCGCAAACGGGAAGCTGTTTTAGGGCCGACGGCGACCCCGCCGATGATGACGACCCTCATCTTTTTATTTTTCATTGATCTTCTCCTTGATCGCCAGGAATCATCCAAATTTAATAAGATTTAATTTCCTTAAGGTAAAACCCCGGCTCTGCCGGGAGACTCACAGAGTTTGACCTTTCCGCGATACTTGGTTGTGCCCGGGCCTGGCACCTGGCATAGGCCAGCTTCAGGAGGCCCCTAGGATGATTCCGCTTTGAGCGGTCCATTTATTTTCAATCCTCCGGCTCTACCGGAGATTGTGACTTTCTCGCAAAAAAATCCATTCCCCGTCCGCCACGTGTTTTAAGATCCCTAAAACCCTTCGATCTTGTAGCAGGTCCGGCAGGGAAGCGGGGGCGGGGGGAGGGAAAAAGACTCCAGGTTTTTTCTTTTTTCCGATTCCCATAGAGCCCCGGTGATTTCTCCCATCTTTTCCTGGCGGCGGGAGAAGCAGGCCCGGAAATCTTCGTATTGGGGGTTTTGCCAGATTTCAGGGAAGGGTTTCTGAAAAATATTCCCGAATCCCACTTTCTCGGTGCGGAATTCGGCCCCGTGAAAGATCCGCAAAAAGGGAGGGGGGACGGGAGGCCTCAGATAGACGCACGGGGAGACGTTTCCGTTCACGGAGATGTAGAGATTCCGCAGGGGGTTTTCGGAACAGACGGCCGCATCCCGGGGAACCAGCGAGGGGCGACGGAGGGTGATTTTCAGGCTGCGGGCCGTCTTCTCCGCCTCGGCCAGCATCTTTTCGTATTCTTCCGTTTCTTCCTGGGCGAAGATCCTCTGTTCCTCCTGCCAGGCATTGCTGACAAAAGCAAGGTGGATCAGGATGATTTCGCCGATTCCCAAATCCTTGGCCAGGCGGATCAGGATGGGCAGTTCGGCGATGTTGTTCTTCAAGAGAAGATAGACGATGTGCAGGCGGGGGAAGGGGGTGTTTTGCCGAGCCTTGATCTCCTGAAATCTTCGGATGTGGTCCAGCAATTTGGGCAGGTGGGAATTGACCCGGATGGAGTCATGGGTTTCAGGCGTGGCCCCGGAGAGGGAGAAACCTATGAAATCGGTGCCTGCTTGAACCAATTCGGAGACGTATTCATCGGTGAGGGTCATGCCGCTGGTCACAAATCCGACCTGGGTTCCCTCCCTCTTGACCCGTCGAATGATTTCGGTCAACCGGGGGTGGAGGAGCGATTCCCCCCATCCTTCGAGGACCACCGCTTCCACGTTCCGAAGATAGGGGAGGATTTTTTGGAAATCTTCCAGGAGCATGTCCTTCCGGGCCATTCCGTGATGGCCTTCCCGGCAGCACATCCTGCACCGCAGCGGGCAGCGGGTGGTCAGTTCGATCTGCCAGGCGGAATAGGGTTTCCGCCGCCGACCCTGAAAAAATCCTTTCCACAAGCTCTTCTTCATAGTTTTG
>JAPLIW010000179.1 GCA_026388915.1 Deltaproteobacteria bacterium | reverse complement strand
GATGGGCTACCTGGATTTTCCCACCGCCTACCTGGGAACTTCCCCCGGAGCCATGTCCGCCATCGTGATTGTGGGCGTGGAGTATGGGGCCAACGGAGCCATCGTGGCTCTCTTCCATTTTCTCCGGGTCATCCTGGTATTAACCACCGCTCCGATCGTTTTTTATTTTTGGGGAAGGTAAGTAAGAAAGCTGAAATTTCAAAATCCTAACCCGGACGAGCCGGAACCAAACAGGATATTGTAGGGGCGGCCCCCTGTGGCCGCCCGCATGATGGGCAACCACAGGGGGTTGCCCCTACAACTTGTTACCATCTCGCGCACGATTTCATTCGTAAGGGACTATGCTTTTTCCGCGACTACGCGCGGAAAAAGAGGCCCGGCAGCCAGCATCCGTAGGGGCGGTTCGCGAACCGCCCTTACACCGGTCTCGCAAAGTGAATATTTCCTTCTTACCAACATGTTGGTATTAGTTGGGCGCTAAGCGCCTAAAGGGTCTTTTCCGCTAAACTCATGGTTGTCCACGCAGGCAAGGCCCCCCCTCTCCCCTGGTGGGAGAGGGCCGTGGTGAGGGGGAGAGAGCCAAAGGCTGGGGGTTGCAAAAAATAAAATTTGGGGTATTGTGAAGATGTTTTATCTCTAGGTCCCCTGTTCCCAGAATCATGAAAATCGAATTTCATTTTTCTACCTACGCTATGCGCTTTGCTCTATGCGCTTGGCGAATTTCTACGTAAGGAGGTTGAAAATGGCAGCCAGGTCAAAGGCAGTCGTCATCGATGAAAAGGACAACGTGGCCACCGCGGTCACCCCCATGAAGACCGGCAGCACGGTCTCTCTCGAAGTGCAAGGGCGGGCGGAAAAGATCAAACTCCTGTCGGACATTCCCATGGGCCATAAATTCGCCCTTCGGGGGATTGATCAGAATACGGACGTGATCAAGTATGGCGAACCCATCGGCAGGACCACCGCGGCGATTGCCAAAGGGGAGCACGTTCATGTCCACAACGTCGTCAGCCACCGGGGAAGAAAGGAAGGTGCCTGATGGAATTTCAGGGATACCGGAGACCGGATGGAAAAGCCGGCGTGCGGAATCACGTGCTCGTGATCCCCAGCGTGGTCTGCTCCCAGGGAGCGGCGGAGATGATTTCGCGGAACATGAAGGGGGTCATCTACCTGCCCAATGTTTTCGGCTGCGCCCAGGTGGGGGAGGACCGGGCCCAGACCAAACGGACCCTGGTCGGATTCGGCCTGAATCCCAACATCTTTTCCATCCTGGTCGTGGGAAACGGTTGCGAGAACCTGCCGGCCAAGGAGATTGCCGAAGCCATCGCTCCCAGTAAGAAAAGGGTGGAGTATATTGAAATCCAGGAAGTGGGAGGAACCAAAAAGACCGCCGCCAAGGGCCGGAAGATCCTCCGGGAGATGCTGGCCGATGCGGCGAAGCTCCAGCGGGAGCCGATCCCCGTATCCCAACTGATCTTCGCCACCGAGTGCGGCGGGTCGGATTTCACTTCCGGCCTGGGCTCCAACCCGGCCCTGGGAGCTTGCAGTGATTTGGTCATCGAAGACGGCGGGACGGTGATTCTATCGGAGACCACCGAGTTGATCGGGGCGGAACATCTGCTGGCCAAGAGAGCCCGGACGCCGGAGATCGGCCGGCAGGTCCTGGACCTCATCGCCTGGTGGGAGAAAGAGGCCATCGCTACCGGCCAGGACATTCGCGGCGCGAACCCGGCCCCGGGAAACATCGCCGGCGGCATCACCACCATCGAGGAGAAATCCCTGGGCTGCATCTACAAGGGGGGAACGAAAACACTGGAAGAAGTGATAAAGTATGCTTACCCGCCCACGAAGAAAGGCCTGATCCTCATGGATACCCCCGGCCACGACATCGACCAGCTCACCGGCATGATGGCCGGAGGGTCCCAGATCGCGGTTTTCACTACCGGAAGGGGTACGCCCACCGGATCGCCCATCGCGCCGGTGATCAAGATAACGGCCAACGGGGAAACGTACAAGAAAATGAAGGACAACATCGACATCAACGTGAGTGCCGTGGTCCAGGGAAAAGAGACCGTGAAGGAGGCGGGCAAACGGATCTTCGACGAGGTGACCGCCGTAGCTTCCGGCAAGCTGAGCAAGGCCGAGAAGCTGGGACAGCGCGATTTCTGCATCTTCAAGATCGGGCTGAATTTTTGAGCCCTTCATCATCCACCGAAAAATACGGGGAAGAACCGGGGGCTGCCTCCGGTCTATCCAAGTTATCGAAAGGAGGAGGTAGACAATGAAACGAAGAGGTTTAGGGATGTTGGTTTTGGCTCTTTGCTTTGCTTTGGGTTTGTCCAGCCCGAGCTGGGCCGCCAGCGATGTGGAAATCGCCCTGTTCGTATGCCTTTCAGGGTCGGCGGCAGACCTGGGGACCATGAGCCGCGACGGGGCCATTCTGGCTGCGGAAGACGTGAATCAGGCGGGCGGAATCAAGGCCCTGGGGGGCGCCAAGCTCAAGCTGGTGGTGGCCGACGTGACCAGCACCGTGGCTCAGGGCCCCAGTGTGGTCGAACGTACGCTTTCCACCCAGAAGATTTCGGGGGCCATCGGTTTCGGGATGAGCCAGATGACGCTGACCTGCCTGCCGGTTTTGGAAAAGGCCCAGGTCCCCCTGACGACCAGTTCGATCTCGGACAAGATCACTTCCCAGGGCTACAAGTACGTGTTTCAGATCGCCCCCAAGGGAAGCCATTTCGGAGCCAATCAGGTGAAATTCCTGACTTATCTCAAGAATAAATACAAGTT
>JAPLIW010000635.1 GCA_026388915.1 Deltaproteobacteria bacterium | reverse complement strand
GCCGCCCAGAAATCCCCCCTTAGCCCCCCTTTTCTAAAGGGGGGTTGGGGGGGATTTCAGAGGCCAAATATTCTTTAAAAAAGCAGGGACTCCGCACATAAGTAACCCGGCGGCCGCAGAAAAGGAATGAGTTCAAATATCAAAAAACAAAATAAAACCTGAACCGGCAAGGCTTAGACGGATGGGTCTTGATTCTGATTTTGAAAAGGATTTTTTCTCGACGTTCTCCGCGCTCTCTGCAGTTAATAAAAAAAAAGCCGAAAAAAATAGGATGGGGCCCATCACTGGGCCCCATCCTTTTCCCCCTCTGCTGCTGGGAGGTCGGTTTAGCTCTTTTCCTTACTCTTTTCCGCCCGCTGCGAACTCATTTCCGCCCGCTCTGAACTCATCTCCGCCCGTTCCGCCAGCCTTAAGAAAGGCTTGATCAGGTCGATGGGGATGGGGAAGATGGTGGTGGAGTTTTTATCCGAGGCCACTTCGGTCAGGGTCTGAAGGTAGCGCAGGGTCAGAGCCATGGGATGGTCTTCGATGATCACCGCGGCGTCTTTCAATCGCTCCGCCGCCTGGTACTCACCTTCCGCCCGGATGACCTTGGACCGCCGCTCACGCTCGGCTTCAGCCTGTTTGGCCATGGCCCGGCGCATCTCCTCGGGCAGGTCGATGGCCTTCACTTCCACGGCGGTGACCTTCACTCCCCAGGGTTCGGTGTGCTTATCAAGGATTTCCTGGATCTGCATGTTGATCTTATCCCGCTGGTAGAGGATATCGTCGAGCTCCACTTGCCCGCAAACGGAGCGGAGTGTGGTCTGGGCCAGCTGAGAGGTTCCATACAGGTAGTTTTCAATCTCGATGATGGCCCGGATGGGATCCATGACCCGGAAATAGATCACCGCGTTCACCTTGAGGGAGATGTTGTCCCGGGTGATAACATCCTGGGGAGGAACATCCATGGTTACGACCCGCAGGCTGACTTTCACCAGCTTATCGACGATGGGGATGAGAAAGATGAGCCCGGGGCCTTTGGGCTCGGGTTTTCCAGCGACCGTTCGAACCCGGCCCAAGCGGAAGATGACTCCCCGTTCGTACTCGTTGAGAATCCGCAGCGCGCTGGCCAGGATCATGAGGATCAGGATCAGCAGGACTAAAAGCGACAGACCTTGAAACATGGTACCCTCCTAAATTATGATTTTTGTGAAATTGAAACCATACGTCTGCTATTTCTAAGGAAATTCACGAATATCGGAGCCTCTTGCAAAACTCCTGAAAGAAAGAGGAAGTCGTCATTCCGGGCAACCCCGGCGAAGGCCGGGGGCGACCCGGAATCCAGGATTTTCAGGCCATTCTGGATTCCGGCTTTCGCCGGAATGACAGAGGAAATGACGTCTGCAAGAAGCTCATCGGGATTCGGATTTCAAGTTTGTCATCTCCCTAGGAGATTCTTTCTACTTTCACCCTGAGCCCCTCCGCCTTCACCACCCGGATCTTCTGCCCCTCTTCGATAATCCCGTCCGCGTAGGCGTTCCAGAATTCTCCGTGGACGAAAACTTTTCCTTCCGGAGCGATCCGGGTCGCGGCCGTTCCTAATTCGTCGATAAGGCCTTCTCTCCCGGTGGCGGGTTTGGCCCGGTGGGCTTTGACGGTCATGGTCACGGCAAAGATGAAAAACCCCGCCGCGACCAAGACCGTGGGAATAATGACCGTCAGAGAAGCCCGCAGGAAAGGAAGCGGGGAATCAAAGAGCATAATGGACCCCAGGGCCAGGGAGATGACCCCCCCCACGGAAAGGAGGCCGTAGCTGGCTATTTTTATTTCGGCGATGAAGAGGAAGATTCCCAACAGGATCAGCAGGATTCCGGCATAGTTTACCGGAAGGGTTCGGAAGGCGAAGAAAGCCAGGATCAGGCAGATCCCGCCGATGACCCCCGGAAAGACCGCTCCCGGGTTGGAGAGTTCAAAATAGAGGCCCGCCATCCCGATCATCATAAGGATGTAGGCAATATTGGGATTGCTCAAGGTGGCCAGGAAACTCTCGCGGAAGCCCATCTCCACCCGGTTGGTCTTCAGCCCCTTGGTGGCCAGTTTGAGGGTCCGCCGGGATTTCTCGATGGTCTTGCCGTCGATCTTGGCCAGCAGGTCGTCCACGTCCTTGGCGATGAGGTCGATGATTTTGATCTTCAGGGCTTCGGTCTCGGTGATGGAGACGCTCTCGCGCACGGCCTTGGCCGCCCACTTCACGTTCCTTCCCCTTTTTTCGGCGATGGACTCGATGTAGGCCACGGCATCGTTCACGACTTTTTCCGCCATGGTCCGATCCATCTTGCCGCCTCCCATGGCGACAGGATGGGCGGCTCCGATATTCGTCCCGGGAGCCATGGCCGCGATGTCGGAAGCCAGGGTGATGAATACCCCGGCCGAGGCTGCCCGCGCCCCGCTGGGGGACACGTAAACCACGATGGGGATTTCCGCGTTCATCATCTCCTTGATGATGTCCCGCATGGAGAGGTCCAGCCCGCCGGGCGTGTCCATCTGGATGATCAGGCACTCCGCTTTGTCTTGGACGGACTGTTCGATGCCCCTTTTGATAAAATCGGCGATCGCCGGGGTGATGGCGTCGTTGATTTTCAGGATGTTGACCTGTTTTTCCTGGGCCGGGAGAAACCCGGGAAGCAGAGAAAGAAGAAGGCCGGAGAGAAAAAGCCCCAGGAAAAAGAAAGCGCAGAAAAGCTTCTTACCCATTATCAAAACTCCCTCGCATCCGCCGGAGCGGAGAAATTTAAAGCCGGTCGTACTCTTTTTTGATCTTTTTCATATCCTCCCACACATCCCTTTTGGAATTGGGATTGCGGAGGAGGAAAGCCGGATGGTAGGTGGGCATGAGCGAAATCCCCTGGTATTGGTGAAACCTTCCTCGGAGAAGGGAGATTTTTTCCTCGGTTTTCAGGAGCGTTTGCGCGGCGAAGGTTCCCAGGGCGCAGATCAGTTTGGGCCGGATGACCTCCAGCTGCTTGATGAGAAAAGGCTCGCAGGTCCGGATCTCGTCCGGCTCCGGATTCCGATTTCCCGGGGGGCGGCACTTGATGATATTGGCGATGTAAACCTCTTCCCGGGTGAGCTGGATGGCCTGGATGATCTTGGTGAGGAGCTGCCCGGCCAGGCCGACAAAAGGCTTGCCCTGGAGGTCTTCATCGCGCCCCGGGCCTTCCCCCACGAAGACCAGCCTGGCCCTGGGGTTTCCCGTTCCGAAGACGATATTCGTCCGGGTGGAATGAAGCTTGCACCTCCGGCAGTCCCCCAATTCTTCCCGCACCTCCTCCAGAGTCAAGAAGGAGGGGGAGGCGGGGGGCGGAGAGGGAGCCTTCTTTCGGGGCGGGACAGAACTCTTGGGCCAGCCTTCCAATCCCATCGCCCGTTCTTCCTCCAGGTGGTGACGGAGACCGGTCACCAGATCCTGGAGTTGGAGAAGGAGGTGGTTTTGGTTTAAGGCCCGGGGCTGGGATTTGAAATTCATGCGCTCCTCAAAAGAAGGACTCGGTCCAGGACGCGATCCGCCAGGTCTTCCTTGCCCATGAGCGGAAGCTCCTCGATCTTCCCGGAACGGTCGATCAGCTTGACCATGTTAGTATCCACGGCGAAACCCGCCCCGGGAAGACCCACGTCGTTGGCGACGATCAGGTCCAGATTCTTTTCCGCCAGCTTTTTCCGGGCATTGGCCAGCAGGCTCTCGGTTTCGGCGGCAAATCCGATGAGGAACCGTTTCTCCTTCCGCTGGCCGGCCTCGCGCAGGATGTCGGGGTTGAGTTCCAGCGGCAGGGTCAGTTCCGCCTGGGATTTCTTGATCTTTTCGGGGGAGGTCACCTTGGGCCGGTAGTCGGAGACGGCGGCGGCCATGACCAGCACGGAGACCCCCGCCAGGCTTCCCAGGACGGCTTCCCGCATTTCGGCGGCGGTCCGGACGGGGATGAATTTCACCCCGGACGGCGCCGGAAGGGCCGAGGGGCCGCTCACCAGGATGACCCGGGCTCCCCTCAGACGGGCGGCGCGGGCGACGGCAAATCCCATCTTGCCCGAAGAGCGGTTGCTGAGAAAGCGCACCGGGTCGATGGGCTCCTCCGTGGGCCCGGCGGTGACGAGGAGCGTCTCTCCCGAAAGGTCCTTGGGGGAAAGGATGGCCCGGATCTCCTCGACGATGGCCGGGATCTCCGCCAACCGCCCTTTTCCCTCGTAGCCGCAGGCCAGCTCGCCGGCTTCGGGGTCGATGAAATGAAACCCGCGGCCGCGAAGCTTCTGGATGTTTTCCTGGCAGATGGGGTTTTCCCACATATGCACGTTCATCGCCGGAGCCAGGAGAACCGGCGCTTTCGTGGCCATGACGATGGTGGTGAGCATGTCGTCGGCAATCCCCCCGGCGATCTTCCCGATGATGTTGGCGGTGGCCGGGGCGATCACCAGCAGTTCAGCGCGGTCGGCCAGAGCGATGTGGCCGATCTCGGATTCCTCGATCAGGCTGAAGAGCTCG
>JAPLIW010000559.1 GCA_026388915.1 Deltaproteobacteria bacterium | reverse complement strand
CGTTACCCAATCAACCGCCACCCCGAGTGACGGCAAAAGGCGAAGTGACCCAATAGCTCGGTGTAGTGAAGACCTTTTGAAGGCTGGGCTTGATTTAAAAGGACTTTTTACTAATAACTCCCCCGAATCCGCGAAGTCAGGTTAGGGGTGAAACCTTCAAAATTCAATTTTAAAGTCAATTGTCCGGTAGGAGTGTGATTGGCGAGAGTTAAGGATAGACTGGGATATCTTACCCCTCTTTTCAAATTCCAAAATTGCAAGCCTGCCCCCCCTTTCTTAAATTCGCTTGCGGCCCAGGAGCCAGTAGATCAGGGCGGCGGCTCCCATGCTGGGCAAAGAGGAGCCCAAGGGCCACGGGAATGCCGTCTGAATGCCCAGGACTTTGTCCAGGAGGAGGGGTGAAAAACCGAGGTAAAAGACAAAGCCGGCGGCCCAGGCTGCAAGTGCCCGGGGATTCAGGCCTTTCCAAAACCAATACCGGCCTTCTTTTCGGTATAGATCTCCTGGTTCCAGAGTCCCCTTCCGCAACAGGAAGTAGTCGACCAGAACGACCCCGAACAGAGGACAGAACATCGCCCCGATGAAGAGCAAAAAGTGTTCGTAGTTGAGGAGGGTCGGGAAGAGGAGTGCGGTGGCGGTCCCGAGGATTCCACCGATGAGAACCCCCTTTCGCTCTCCCAGCCTGGGAAAAATGTTCAGGCTCGACACCGCCGTGGAATAGATGTCCAAAAAGGTCGTGGTAAAGGTAGAGAAAAGGACGATCAGAAGAGCCGGGATGGCCCAGCCGAACTGAACCATGAGGTTCATGACCACGCCGGAAGGATCGGGGGATTTCGTGGCCAGGGAGGCGGCCAAGCCCAGCAGGTACATCCAGGAGGAGACGAGGAAATAGCCGATCCATGTGCCCCAGAAGCAGGATTTTGATTCTCGGGCGAAGCGGGAATAATCGGCCACCAAGGGCAGCCAGGAAATGGGCATGGCGATCACCAGGTCCATACCGATCATGAAGGGAAATTCTTTTTTCCGGGGAATTTGGGCTAGTGGATCCCAGCCGTATTGGGCAAAAACGAAATAGGTCATGGCCCCGCACAATATGATCAGGGCGACCACGGAGAAGCGCTGCAGCCATTTCCAGAAACGGGACCCCACCAGCGCCCAAAAAGTTGTAACCGCGCCCGAAAGGATTACCCAGAAGGCGGGGTTGGAAAAGCCGTAGGTTTTCGATATGGCCTCCGCCGCCCCTCCGCAGAGGATCAACATCACCGCCGTCCAGCCGATCAGCTGAATTCCATTCAGCGCTGCCGCAAGGTAAGACCCCCGAAGACCGAAAGAGGCCCGCACGGCCACCATGGTCGGGATTCCCCAGCGGCTTCCGATCATTCCTCCCAGGGCCAGGGGGGTATTACCGATCAGATGGCCGATCAGGATCGCCCAGAGACCCAAACCGAGACCCAGGGGAACGATCAGCCCGCCCGCCCATATCTCGGCCAGGGAAACCGCCGCTCCCGCCCAAAGGAGGAAGAAATCCCAAGCCCCCAGAGTTCTCTGATCGCTGGAAACCGGTTCGATTCCGGCCATGGGTTCCCTCTGAATGAGTATTGCAGGCGAACCGCAAGGATCGGCGCCCCTGCATCATCCTGCTTGGTTCCGGCTTGCCCGGGTTAGGAAATGCAGCAGTTTATCTAAGTCCATCGATTCATAAATTCGCTAACGAATTTATTTACTCTGGACTTAGTGCTGAGTGAGCAATTGTATCAATGACCCGCTGGAGAATACGTGTCTGTATTTGCGAATCGAAGCACTAAGCAGGGCTTGCCAACTTGTCTCGCTCCAGGGCGAAGGCGCGGATGTGAGCGGGGGTTGTGCCGCAGCAGCCGCCCACGATGTTGGCACCGGCCTGCACCAGGGCCCCCAGCTTGGAGGCCATCATTTCCGGCGTTTCGCGGTAGACCGTTTTCCCTTCTACCAGCTCGGGAAGGCCCGCGTTGGGCTTGCACCAGACGGGCAGGGCCGTGGCCGAGCGCATCACGCCCATCAGTTCAATCATGACATCGATCCCCGCCCCGCAGTTGGCCCCGATGATATCCGCCCCCGCCTTTTCCAGCTCGGCGGCGGCCTGCTCCGGTCGGACGCCCATCATGGTGGCGTATCCCTTGGGGCCCTTGTTGAAGGTCAGGGTGACCGCCACCGGCAGGGATGTGTTCTCTCTGGCAGCCTGAAGGGCGGCTTTGGCCTCGGCTAGGTCCATCATGGTCTCGACCACGATTCCATCGGCTCCGCCTTCGGCAAGGGCCCTGGCCTGCTCCGCAAAGCCTTTCACCATGTCCGCTTCACTAATCGTCCCCAGGGGGGCCATGAATTCACCGGTCGGCCCGATCGAGGCGAATACCAGGGCCCGGTCTCCGGCCGCCTGTTTGGATATCCCCGCCCCTCGGCGATTGATTTCGAGCAGCTTGCCTTCCAGATGCACCTTGGCAAGCTTCAGGGGGCTGCCGCCGAAGGTATTGGTCAGGAGGATATCCGCCCCGGCTTCCACATAGGAGCGGGCAACGGCCAGAACATCTTCCGGCCGGCTGAGGTTCCAGGCCTCGGGAGGCTCGCCCGGCGCCAGTCCGCGCTTCTGCAACTCCGTCCCCCATCCGCCGTCGGCGATCAATATTTTTTTCTTCTCCAGCCGGCTTTTCCAGAGACCCATTTCTTTATCCCCCGTAAAAAGAATCATCCCCTTTCAAGCTTGAAGCCGCTGATGATATCTCACGAAATGACTTAATGCCCGGGCGGCGCGGTCCAGGCTCTTGAAGACCGGGAACCCGGCAGCCTGGTAGTTATCCCTCTCCCGGCGCCATTCGATCTCCAGGTCGATCATCTTTCCATCGGTGACGATGTCGGGCAGAACCAGGATGATGGCCTTTTGGTATTTTTCTCTGGCTTCCTGGCAGGCTTTCAAAAGCCCGGGCTGGAAGCTGAACTGGGAGAGAGGCCTGTCATCCATCCCCAAACGGTGGCGAACCTGGTAGAGGATGTAAAAAAGGATTTGAATCACGATCAAGGTGTCGATCCCCCCGTCTTCTCCGGCAGCCTCCATCACTTTGCGCAGCATGGAGGGGGGGATCATGGGATTGCCCAGGTCCACGGGGTTCTTCAGGCTGTTTCCCACCGCGGGGAAGGAGGCCTTGAGTTTCTCCAGAATGGGGGGGGATAAGACCGGGACCGACAATCCAAGCCGATCCAGGGAGTCCGAGGCGGCAACCCCGATCGCTCCGCCGCCTCCCATGAGAGCCACTTTGGGTCCGGCATGGGGCGGGAGGTAGAGAAAAGCGTAAATCGTATCGATGAGCTCCTCCGCGCTTCCCACCTGGACTACGCCCGCCTGCTGCAAAACCGATTTCCACACTTCAGCCGCCCCGCTGAGGGACCCGGTGTGGCTCATCACCGCGCGGCTTCCGGTTTCGGTCAGCCCGGCCTTCCAGAGGATGACCGGCTTTTTTCCTTTATTGTTTTTCAGAATCTCCAGGAATCGCGGGCCGTCCTCCACTCCTTCCAGGTAGCCGGCGATGATCCGGGTCTTGGGGTCGGCGAAGAAGTATTCCAGGAGGTCGCAGGCCGCCACGTCGCATCCGTTGCCGTAGCTGACCATTTTGCTGAACTGGATTCCCAGCCCTTTGGCAATCTGGCCCAGGTCCGCGCACAGACCGCCGCTCTGGGAAAGAAAGCCCACCGGACCGGTCTCCCGCGAAAAGTTCTGTCCGGGAAGAATGGTCAAGCCGCTCTCCGGGCAGTAGATCCCGAAGCAGTTGGGGCCGAGAATCCGAATCCCCCGCCGGGCAACCTGGACGATCTCTTCTTCCAGCCGTCGGCCTTCGGAAGTTCCGGTCTCCCGGAACCCGGACGTCAAAATCTCCACCCCTTTCACTCCCTTGCGGAGACATTCCTCCAGGGAGTTTTTGACTGCCGGCGCGGGGATGGTCATGACGGCGAAATCCACTTCCCCCGGGATCTCCTGGAGAGAACGGTAGGCCTTAAGTCCGTTGATATCTCCTCCTTCGGTATTCACGGGGTAGACTCGACCCTCGAAGCCGATCTCCAGGATGGCGCTGAGGATGATATTGCCGAACTTGGTCATATCCGCTGAAGCCCCGATGACGGCCAGGGATCTGGGGTAAAAGATAGGTTCAAAGGATTCAAAGATAGAGGAATTCACAAAAACCCCCTTTAATTGTATGTGTGATTGCCAGGAAAAGAAGCGTCAGTGACCGTGTCAGTGGGATAAAAAGGAAATTTTCTTACGGACACTCCCCCGAACACTCTTTTTATCCGACCTTCAGGACCCGCCGCAGGATCTTTCCGGATTGATTCTTGGGGATTTCGTGGATGAAGGACACGTCGCGGATCTTTTTATAGGGGGCGACCCGCTCGGCCACGAAAGCCATAACTTCTTCGGCGGAAAGAGCGACCTCTTCTTTCCTTACGATAAAGGCCTTGGGAATCTCCCCCAGGTTTTCTTCGGGGATCCCCACGACGGCACAGTCTTTCACCGCCGGATGTTCCATGATAATCGCTTCCAGTTCCGCCGGGGCGATCTGGTATCCCCGGTATTTGATCATCTCCTTTTTCCGGTCCAGGATAAAAACGTACCCTTCATCGTCCATCCAGGCGATGTCCCCCGTGTAGAGCCATCCGTCGCGCAGGGCCAGCTTGGTGTCTTCCGGGTGTTTCCAGTAGCCCTGGAAGAGGTTGGGACCCCGGACCGCCAGCTCTCCGGGTTCTCCCGTTTTCATCTCCTTCTTTCCCTCATCCCAGTCCATGATCTTGTCTTCCATGTCGCTCACCGCGATCCCCACCGAGCCTTCTTTGGCGCGCTTCGGGGGATTGGAATGGGTGGTGGGAGATGCCTCACTCAATCCATAATGGCGGGCGATGGGTACCCGGAACTTCTCCTGAATGGCCCGGGCGACGGAGGGGACCAGAGGAGCGGCTCCAATCCATATGTACCGCAGGGAGGAAAGGTCAAATTTCTCCAGTTCGGGCACCGTGAGAAAGGCCAGGAGGGCCGGCTGGACGCCGAAGAGCACCGTGACCCGGTATCTTTCCATGAGGCGCAGACAATCTTCGGCATGAAAGCGGGCCACGACGACCTGGGTGGCTCCCAGGTAGATGGAGCCGCAGAGGAAATAAGTGAAACCATAGATATGATGGAAGGGGAGGAAGCTGATGAAGACATCGTTTTCCCCCGCCTCCACGGCGTGCATGGACTGGATGGTGTTGGAGAGAAGGTTGAAGTGGGTGATCATGACCCCTTTGCTCAGGCCGGCGGTGCCCGAAGAGTAAGGAAGCGCGGCCAGATCCTCCCGGGGTTGAATCCGGGGGAGAGGAGCGGAGAAAGGGCCGGAATATTTTTTTAAAAGGTGCGGCAGAGAAAAAAACCTATCCCCCGGTGAGTCGGCCTTCCGGGTGATGATCACCTTTTCCAGGGAAGGCATTTCCGGAAGGATTTTCTCCACCATCGGGAAGAGGTCCTGCTGGACCAGAAGCACCCTGCTCTCCGCGTCATTGACCTGGCTCTTCACTTCCCGCTGGCGCAGAGTGGGGTTCATGGGAGAAGCGACGGCTCCCACCTTCATGGAGGCGTAAAAACCCACGAAGTATTCCCACCCGTTGGGCATAAGAAATGAAACCCGGTCTCCCACCTGGATCCCCCAGTCGAGAAAGGCGCGGGCCAGGGCATCGCTTTCCCGGTCGATGTCGAGGAAGGTGAGTTCCCTCTCTCCCTGAAGGTCGATGACCGCCACTTTATGGGGCAGGCGTTCCACGGTCCTTTTCAGGAGATGATAGAGCGGCTCCTCCGGATAGTGGAGAGACGGGCGTATCAGCTTGGAAGTACTCATATCCTCGCAATCTCTGCCGGGGGAAAGAACGGCATCCCTCTTTCTCCCGCGGTCAGGGAGAAAAAGAGTCCGGCCCCAGAGCTTTTAGGTTTCCCAGAATGGCAAAAGGGTAATCGGAACTGGACTGGGTGGACCCGCACCAGATGGGCCACATGGTTCGATGGTCCGTTTTGCGGATGGTCATCTGGCCCACAGGAGTGCGGAAGGTTAAATCTTCTAAGGCCCCCAGGGTTTTTTGCGAATCGATGGGCCTGGCCTTTTTGATCGCTTCAAAAAGGGCGTAGATGCTGATGTATCCGCTCAAGGCGGCGAGGCTGGGATAGGAACCGGTATTTTTTTTGTATTTGG
>JAPLIW010000544.1 GCA_026388915.1 Deltaproteobacteria bacterium | reverse complement strand
CAGATGGAGAAGTGTTTGGGCCAGATGGATAAGTTCCGGGAGATGTTGGACCGGTTGATCCAGAAGGGAATTCACGACGAGCAGGATGCCCCGCAGAGCATCTCCCTTAATGAACTCCTGGAAGAGGAACTCTCCCTGCTCCACCACAACCTTTTCTTCAAACATCAGGTGCGGCTTCACAAGGACCTGGCCTCTCCCTTACCCCTGCTGACCGGGGCTTACGGAAATTTCAGCCAGGGGCTTGGCAACCTGATCCAAAACGCGTTGGAGGCCATGGAGGGTTCCAGCCGGAGAGAGCTGACCCTCATGACCCGGGTCCAGGGGAATGAAATCCGGCTGTCGGTCAAAGACAGCGGATGCGGCATACCCGAAGAGCTCAAACCCCGGCTCTTCCAGCCTTTTCTCACCAGCAAAGGGGGAAGACATCCCGGGCTGGGGCTTTACCTTGCCCGCCAGCTCCTCAGCCCCCAGGGGGCCGTCTTTGAGGTTTCGTCCCGCGAAGGAGAGACAATTTTTGAGGTCAGCTTTCCGCTGAGCGGGGCTCCCGTGGGAAAAACCTGATCAGGTTTTCCCTTCCCCCCCCGGCTCGCTTTCCCTTTCCCTGCCGCTCAGGATGACGATATCCACGCGGCGGTTCTGCGAGCGTCCGTCCGAGGAGTCGTTGGGGGCGATGGGACGGAACTCCCCGTACCCCGCGGCCGATAATCGGGTCGGTACAAACCGGTGGTGGGTCAGGAGATAGTGAACGATCGAGGTGGCCCGGGCAGTGGAAAGTTCCCAGTTGGACGGGAACCTGGCGGTATGGATGGGAACACTGTCCGTGTGGCCCTCGATGCGGATGTGGTTCGGGACCTTTTCCAGCGATTGGGCGATGATGTGGAGCATGGGGGCGACGTCCGGTCGGATGGAAGCGTCCCCGGAATCGAAGAAGAAGCGCTCGGAGAAGCGGAGAATGAGGCCTCGCTTGTCGATGATGAATTTCAGCTGATTCAGGTCGGCCTCGGCCTGCCCCCCGTTGTTGTTCAGCCCCTCCTCCATGTTCTTTTTGATCTCCGCCGCCAAGGTTTCAAAATCGTCTTTCCCCTGCCCTTTATCGGCGGATAGAGGGACGATGGCCACATCGATGGGCTTCTCGCTGGTTTGAAAGACTCCCGGGTCTTGTTTTTTATTCTCCTGCCAGAAGATGGTGGACCCCAGGGCCCTCTGCAGCGATTCCACCACGGACCCTAGTTTTTTTTCATCCACCCGGGAAATGGAGTACATGGTTACAAAAAAGGCGAACAGGAGGGTGATGAAGTCCGCGTAAGAGACCAACCATCGTTCCAGGTTTTCGTGCTCTTCTTCCTGATGTTTCTTTTTTTTGGCCATAGGTTTTTTTGAAAACCGATCTTCCTTTTTCTAGAGTTCGAGTTCTCTCCCCGCAGGATGACCTCCCGCAGGTCGGTTACCCCGTTCTGGCGGGGTCCCGGCCGGGAGCGGGACGTTTGCCTTTCTGCAAATCGGGGAGAAAGGAGATCAGCTTCTCTTCGATCAGTCGCGGGTTTTCCCCGGTGGAGAGAGCGACGACCCCCTCCAGGATCATTTCGTTGATGATCATCGCGTGGCGGTTCCGGACCTCCATCTTGGTGGCAATGGGGAGAAACAGCAGGTTGGCCGATCCGACCCCGTACACCGTGGCCACAAAGGCGACCGCAATGCCCGCCCCTAGTTTGCTCGGGTCGGCAAGATTCTCCATCACGTGGATGAGACCCATGACCGCTCCCAGGATCCCGATCGTGGGAGCATATCCCCCCGCCGCCTTGAAAATTTTGGAATTCACCTTGCCGTATTCATTTAAGAATTCCAGTTCGGAATCCATGGCGTCCCGGATCACATGGGGCTCGATCCCGTCCACGGCCATGGTAAGCGCTTTGGCCAGGAAAGGATTCGTCACATTCTTGATCTCTTTTTCGAGGGAAAGGATTCCCTCCCTCCGGGCCTTGTTGGCGTATTCGGTGATCTGGTTGATGATCCGCTGGGGATCCTGGGGGGGGTCCTTGATTACATTCTTGATCCCTTTGAAGCCTTCCAGCACGTCCTGGAAAGGATAGCTGATAAACACCGCCCCGAAGGTTCCCCCGAAAACGATCACGAAGGCAGTGAACTGGAGGATGGAGCCGACCTTGCCCCCTTCCAGAACCTGCCCCCCGATTATCGCGGTAAATCCCAGCACCAGACCAATCAGCGTTGCTTTATCCATGGGACCTATTCAATCGGAATTGAGGGGTTGAAGATGCATCGGCGAAAATGGATGACCCTCCGGATCACCTCTTTCACCTTTTCCTGGACGGTAATCTTTTCCCCGTTGGAAAGGGTGATGATCGTATCCGGGGTTTCTTCTATGGAGACGATCAAGTCCGGGTTG
>JAPLIW010000801.1 GCA_026388915.1 Deltaproteobacteria bacterium | reverse complement strand
CTCTTTGATCGTCTTCACCCCTGCCGCCATGGCCATCAGGCAGGCCCTTCCGATCACCCCCGCGGCAATGACCCCCGCCCGGGTGGCCCCCTTGGGGGCCAGGTATTTCGCTCCCAATCCGATCGCCGCGCCCGTCCTCATGGCGCTGATCAGGTTGCCGTCCATCACCGCCAGGGGAGCGCCCGTTTCCGGGTCGTTCAGGATGACCATCAGGACCGAGCGGGGCAAGCCGCGTTTGACCGGATTCTCCAGGTTGGACCCGTACCACTTGACCCCGCAGACATTGAACTCCCCCCCCAGGTAGGAAATCATGGCCATGAAACGGCGGTCGGGACCGGCCACGGGCATACGGGGACCGCGGGCCTGCTTGGGCAGCCATAATTTCATCCCGTGGTGGTTCTGGGACGGCCCGCCCATCAAATAATCTCCCTGATTCATGATCTTGAAAGCCTTCTCCATGACCTCCACGCACCCTTTCATGTCCAGGACGCCGGCTTCGATCATATCCTTCTGCGACAAGAACAAAAATTCGACTTTGCTTCCGCTCATTTCTTTTTCCTCCTTTAGGAATTCATCGGGAAGCCCACGCTCTGCACTCCCGACCCGTTTTGGTTTTTACAAAAACATAATATCAATTTGGCCGTTTGAGAATCTGATCAAATTGCTGGCGCATAAGTCTGTCCCCCCAAAAGGAAACAGGGAGCCGGGTTTCCCATGCCTTTAATCTGAAAAAAATCCAAATTTTGCCAAGCCCCATCGTTTGGAAAATCCACCGCTGAAATCCCCCCACCCCCCATTTAAAAAAGGGGGGCGAAGGGGGGATTTCCGGGATCTCTTTTCAGAAAGCTGAACCCTTACGCTTAAGGGGTACAAATCATATGCTGCAACTTTAGAAGCTATTCATTCAGGGATACAAAAAACAAGACACCTGGTGATGATCGTTTACAGCTTTTAGGACCGGCTCCTCCCGGCTGCACCCTTCCATGGCCTCCGAGCAGCGGGGATGAAACCGGCATCCCGCCGGGGGATTGATCGGACTGGGAACCTCCCCCCGCAGGATCGTCCTCTTCTTCTTCTGTTGGGGCTTCGGAATCGGTATGGCGCTCAGGAGAGCCCGGGTATAGGGATGAAGAGGATTGGAATACAATTCCGTGTCTTTGGCCACCTCAACGATTTTCCCCAGGTACATCACCGCGATCCGGTCGGAGACATGCTCCACCACGCTCAGGTCGTGGGCGATGAACAGATAACTCAACCCGAACTCTTGCTTCAGATCATCCAGAAGGTTGATCACCTGCGCCTGAATGCTCACGTCCAGCGCGGAAACCGGCTCATCACATACAATGAGGTCCGGTTGCAGGGCGAGCGACCGGGCGATGCCGATGCGCTGCCTCTGACCGCCGGAGAATTCATGAGGATAGCGGGACATATATTCGGGCCGCAATCCGACTTTCCGGAACAGGTCTTCGACCCGTTCCTCCCGCTTTGCCCCTGAGTGCAGGCCCTGAACCAGGAGAGGTTCTCTCACGATATGGCCCACCGACATACGGGGATTCAGGGAGGAATAGGGGTCCTGGAATATGGCCTGGACTTTCCTGCGAAACCGTTTCATTCCGGCGGGGTCGAGCGTGCTGATATTTTTCCCCTCGAAAAAGATATCCCCCTCGGTCGGCTCCAGAAGCCGGAGAATGCACCTGCCGATGGTCGATTTGCCGCACCCGGATTCCCCCACCAGGCCCAGGGTTTCTCCCTTGCCAATGTGCAGCGAAACTCCGTCCACAGCCTGGACCCAGCCCGCATTCCGGCGGAACACCCCTTTCTTGATGGGGAAATATTTCTTCAGCTCCCGGATCTCCAGCAAATGTTCCCCCGTGGAGCTCAGCGGTTCCCCCATGGTTCACCAGCCTTCCCGGACAGCCCAGCAGGCGACCTGGTGACCGGGGTTAATTTCCAGGAGCTCCGGTTCTTCCTTCCGGCAAATTTCCCTTCCCCGCAAACACCGGGGATGGAAGTAGCATCCCCCGGGAAGATCATCCAGACTGGGAACCATCCCGGGGATCTCCTCCAATCTTTTTTTTCCTCCGGCGGACTTGCGGCCCAGCTGGGGAATGGAATTCAACAGGCCCGTGGTGTAGGGATGGAGGGGAGACTCAAAAAGGGGAACCACCGGCGCCTCTTCCACGATCTTCCCCGAGTACATGACCACCACATGCCGGGCATATTCGGCGACCGCCCCCAGGTTGTGGGTAATCAAAATAATGGACGTTCCCGTCGATTGCTGAAGGTCCACCATCAATTCGAGGATCTGGGCCTGGATAGTCACATCCAGCGCGGTCGTCGGTTCATCGGCCAGGATCACCGCCGGCTTGCAGGCCAGGGCCATGGCGATCATCGCCCGCTGTCTCATCCCCCCCGAAAGCTGATGGGGATATTCATCAATCCTCTTGGCGGGAGCAGGAATCTGCACTTTTTCCAGCATCTCTTTGGCTCTTTGCCGGGCTTCTTTCCGGGAAAGGCCGTAGTGTTCGGTATAGACCTCGATGATTTGATCGCCGATGGAGTACAGCGGGTTCAGGCTGGTCATCGGTTCCTGAAAAATCATGGAGATTCTGTCTCCCCGGATTCTTCTCAACTGGTCGGGCGCCATTTTCCTTAAATCGTCCCCCTGGAAAAGGATCTCCCCGCTCACAATTCGACCGGGAGGGCTCTGAATCAATCCCAGGATGGAAAGGGCGGTCACGCTCTTTCCGCATCCCGATTCACCCACCAGCCCCATAATCTCAGCCTCCCCCACTTGAAAGGAGACGTTGTCCACCGCTTTCACGACCCCTTCCGGAAGCAAAAAATGGGTTCTTAGATTCCTCACCTCCAAGAGAGGATGGTTTTTAAAAGCTTCATTTGGGAGCATTATCTTCTCGACCTGAGAACTTTCCATTCCAACCTTCATGGCCGGGGACCCGTCTCCCCGTTTAGCAAGATATTTTCATGACCTCATCCCCGGTCAAATTCTCAGCTTGGGATCGGTGACATCTCTCAATCCATCCCCGATCATATTAATGGACAAGACGCTGGCGAGGATGGAAAGGCCCGGGAAAACGGACAGCCAGGGTGCGGTCGTCAACCGATCGACCCCCGTTTTGATCATATTGCCCCAGGTGGGGATGGGAGGCGACACGCCCAACCCGAGAAAGCTGAGGCTGGCCTCGGTCAGAATGGCCGTTCCCACCCAGAGAGTGGCGGCCACCAGGACCTCGCCCAGGATGTTGGGAAAAAGATAATGGGTCATGATTCGAAGGTTCCCGACCCCGATGACCCGGGCAGAATAAACATACTCTCTTTCCTTGATGGCCAAGGTAGGTCCGTAGGCGAGACGGGCGAACCGGGGAACAAAAACGATGCCGATGGTGAGGATCAATTTCCACATCCCGGGCCCCAGAATCGCCACGACGAGAATCCCGGAAATCAAAACGGGAAAGGACAGCAGCACATCCACCAACCGCATGATCATGCTGCCCGCGATTCCGCCCCGGTACCCGGCAATGGTGCCCATTGCGGTCCCGATCAGGAGACCGAAGCCGATGGAGAGAATCCCCACCGTGAGCGAAATGCGGGTTCCCCACAGGACGCGGGACAGGACGTCCCTCCCGAATTCGTCGGTTCCCAGCAGATAAGCCTGGCTGGGCGGCTTCAAGCGAGATCGGATATTTTGTTCCAGGGGATCATAGGGGGAAATCCAGGGGGCAAGGAGGGCCAAGGCGATGATCGCAAGAATGATTACCGTCCCCACCAGCGCGGTCTTATTCTTCTTGAAGGTCCGCCAGAGCTTGCCTTTCCCCCGGTCCTTTTTTCCCCCCTCAATCATACTTGATCCTCGGGTCAATCCAACCGTAGGAAAGGTCGATCAGGAGGTTGATGAATACGACCAGCCCGGCATACACCACCATGACCGATTGGAGGGTCATGTAATCTCTCTGCTTGATGGCCCCGATCATCATTTTTCCCAGGCCCGGGCGGGAAAATACAATCTCCACCAGAATCGAATTGCCGATCAGGATGATGGCGTAAACCCCGACAAAGGCAATGACCGGGATGAGGGCATTCCTCAGGGCATGGCCGTAAATCACGATCCGTTCCCGCAGGCCCTTGGCCCAGGGTCAGGGTCGGCAGGCAGAGATGATAGAGGCTTTCCCGCAGGTTCCAGATGTCTCCGGCTCCCATCACCGGGAAAAGGTCCAGATGCACCGAAAAGACGAGCATGAAGAGGATGCCCAGGAAAAAAGCGGGAATCGACACCCCGGCCAGGGAAAGGGTCCGTCCCAGGTAATCGGAGAAAGCATTTCTCCGGAGAGCAGTGAAAATCCCCAGGGGGACTCCCAGGATAATGCCGATGACCAGGGAGCTTGCCGCAAGCTCGAGCGTATAGGGCAGCACCCTGCCCACCTCGGGCGCGATGGGACGGCCGTTGATGATCGATTTTCCCAGGTCCCCGCGGACCAGACCACCCAGGAATTCCGTGTATTGAACTAAGAGAGGCCGATCTAGGCCCATCTCTTTTTCCAGGGCATCGACCGCCTCTTTGCTGGCATAATCTCCGAGTACGGCAACCGCCGGACCTCCCGGCATGGTGCGCATCAGGAAGAAGATCAGGGTCACTACAGTCAAAAGAATGGGGATGGAGATCAGAATTCTTCGGATGGCAAATTGAATCATCGATTTCCCCCTCTCCCCGTGCGGGGAAATAGGAAAGGAGGAAATATTAGAACGGTTGAGTAGGACATGATCAGGCCTGCCCGTTGAGGGTCTTCGCTCTTACGATTCGTAGGGGCAATTCAAGAATTGCCCCTACGACTATACCAGGATAAGAAATCACCGCGGAACGATTTTTGGGGAAGGCTGCCGCTGCTCTACTTCTTCAAGATTTGCGTCTTTTCTGTGGCGCGAAGCCCATCCGTTATTTTGCCGGGTTTGTAGCCCCAGTCGACGTAGGATTTATTGGCAAAGAGATACCCCAGGGTAATCACCGGATAGACGACAGCATCTTGCAGGACCTTTTTTTGGGCTTCTTTCCAGATTTCAATCTGTTTCCGGGGATCCCTTTCCTTGGCCGCGTTTTCAATCAGGGCGTCGATACTGTCGATGGTCCCGTCGTTGTTGGTATCCACCAATCCCATATGGGAAAAATTGGTCATGGGTTTTTTCCCGACGGAGACGACAGAACCCGAATGGAAGTACTGGGTAAGAATGCTATTCGCGTCCGGCCTCATGCCCAAATACACCACTATGGGGTTCAGATTTTGCCGGATTCGGGTGTGAAAGGTGGCATGGTCCACCACGGAAATTTTAAGGTCGATCCCGATCTTCTTCATTTGGGCCTGCATCACCTCATAGGCTCTCGAATAGGATTCACTCTCCGAGGTAAACACATCGAGGGAGAAACCATTGGGATAGCCTGCTTCTGCGAGGAGCTTTTTGGCCTTATTCAGATCATGCGGGTAGAGAAGGTTCTCTTTAGCACACTCCTCCCCCGAAAGTCCCCCTTGATCTACGGGAACGGGAGAATAAAGAGCCTCCGACACCTTGGGGCCGTAGAGGGAGATAAAGTCTTTCCGGTCCAGGGCATAAGCCATGGCCTGTCTCACTTTTAAAAGGTGGAGGGGCTTCACGCTCATGTTGAAATGGGCTACGACCGTCTCTGAACCGGGAATGCTTTGCAGGACGGTCCCTGGAATCTTGCTCATCTTTTCCGCCCAAACATCCTCCCGGGCGCCTTCGATCACATCAATCTGTCCTTTTTGAAAAGCCATTTCCCGGCTGCTCTGGTCGGACATGAAGAAAAATTCAAACCCCTGGAGCTTCGGGGTTCCCCGGAAATATTCCTTGTGGGGCCCCAGGGCCACTTTCTCCATGGGGGTGTAACTTTTAAACAGAAAGGCGCCGGTGCCCACCGGATGGGTCCGAAACCAGTCGCCCCCTTTTTCCTCCAGGGGCTTCTTGCAGACAATGAGCCCCCCTCCGCGATTCACGATCTTGGGAAGAAACAGGGTGGAAGAAGTGGGGGTTTGCAAAGTTATCTTTACCGTATACTTGTCCATCGCCTCAAAGGTCATCCCCGTATAGTCGCCGGAAAAAGCCGAATATTTTTTATCCGCCGCCCGCTTGAAAGAATAAACCACGTCCTCCGAACTCAATTCATAGCCGGCTTTGCCCTCATAGGGATGGGTCTTCACCCCCGGTTTCAGACCCACCAGCCACTCCTGGCGGCCATCTGGAAGGATTTTCGCGGCGGGTACCGCTTTGGCTAAATCCGGTTCGATGGCCTCGGTGGACATATCCCCGGGCCTGTAGCGCAAGAGACCGCTGAAAATCATCTCCACGACGACCCGGTCCTGAGAGCCGGTGGCCATGTGAGGATCAAGAGTCTTGGCCTCCGATTGTTTACAGGCCGACTTTAGAACCTGGGCTTCTGCCTGACCGTGGATCCCCATAAAGAGGAGAAATATGCCGAGCAATAAACACATTGCCACTTCAAATTTCCCCCATTGATTTCGATAACATTTCCCCATGAAAAGGCCTCCTTTCAATGATTTTTCTCCGGGGTTCTCTACTTATATCCCCTCCCCGCTGAATATTCAATCCCCAACTGTTCCTGGTCTTCGAAGGGGGTCAATATTCAGTATCATCCGATCGTGGGAATTCATGCCGATTCGAAAACGTAAGTCGTCCCCACGGTATTCAGGAGGAACTGGTCGGGCATCTCCCTGGCAAACTCGTTGATCGCCTTCCAACCCGTGCAGTGGGTGGGGACGATGTAATCCGGGCCGATCTTCTTCATCTCCTCGATGGTCGGCTTGATGATGGGGTCGAAGAGGGGACCCGTCAGATGGAATCCCCCCAGGACCTCGGCTCCTAAGCATTTTTCTTTCGCATTTGAGAGGCGGCTTCCCGGGCCAGCCGGGCGCAGAGGCCGGTGTAGGTGACCGGGTCCATGAACTTGCGGATGGCCTCCTCGCTCAAGACCTTCCGTACCCGGGGATCCGCGGCCAACGCCGACGTCAAATCCTTCCCCGCTTCGAAAGCTTTCATGGAAGCCTCGTAGACCACCTCGTG
>JAPLIW010000172.1 GCA_026388915.1 Deltaproteobacteria bacterium | reverse complement strand
TGGCTCGTCAAGGGATCCCTCGGCCCTTCCCAGGGCTCGATGTATTTGGGAATGGGAGGAATCATCGGGTCATTCATCTCCGCGATTTTCCGGCTGTAGATCTCGATCTTGCCGGATGGAGTCCGGAAAGGATGGTTGAGGGGATCTTCAATTTCTTCCTGAAAAGCCACCCAGGGTTTTCGGATCTCGTAGGAATGGACTTTTTTCTCCTTGAACCGGGGATAATCGGGAAGCCCCGGAGTGTCGGAGAGAAATTCTTGAAGCCACTCTTCCTCGGTCTTATCGTTGTAACCCGCAAGGTTCAACCGCGAAGCCAGCTCGGAGAAGATATCCAGGTCTGATTTTACCCCCGGAAGAGGTTCCACGGCCTTCTCCATCAGAATATGGTAAGGCCCGCCGGTCCAGGGCTGGCCCACATCCTGCCGTTCGAGGAAATGGGCCACGGGGAGACGGCTTCTTCAGGGCCTGGACCCCTTTGTTGGTGTTCAGCCACTGGTTCAAAAGGTTGCAGCCCAAAATGTAGAGGACCTTGATGTCGCCGGAAAACCCCCCTGCTTTCCCCTGGAGAAGGAGGTCATACAAATCGGACACATGAACCATGGGATTATTGATTTCGGGGACGGGCAGGCCCTGGCGCAAAATCCCCATGGCCATCCGGTCCGTTCCTCCGGAGACATGGCCCCCTTCAACTCCGATGTTCCCGGTCATGGCCGCCAGGGTGGAGGCGGCCCGGTGGTACTGCTCTCCGTAAGCAGTCCGGCCCGGGGCCCATCCGGCATATAGGGCCGCGGGTTTGAGGAGGGCGTAGTCCCGGGCCAGCCGGATAATGACCCCAGAGGGTACTCCGGTGATACTCTCCGCCCATGGAGGCGTCTTGGGAATTCCATCTTCCCGGCCCATGACGTAATCCCTGAATTTCTCAAACCCGGAAGTGTAGGTCTCGATGAACCGGCGGTCGTAAAGATCCTCGGAGATCATGACCTGAGCCATGGCCACGAGCAAAGCCGTATCCGTGGCCGGTCTGATGGGAATCCACTGATCAGCCAGGCTCTTGCCCGTGGGGCTCAATCGGGGATCCACGCAGATGATCCGGGCTCCCTTTTTTTTTGCCTGGGATAGGTAGTAGGCCGTATCCGGCCCGAACCGCGTTTCCAGGGGGTTCCACCCCCAGAGAAGGATCAGTTTCGAATGAAGAAGATTGTCCCGGGTGTTCCGGGTGAAGAGAGTCCCGAAGGTCATCTGGGAAGAGAAGATGGCCGCCTCCGCGGAGGTGTTCCCCCACCAGGTGGTGCATCCGCCAAAGAGGGAGAAGAAGCGCCGGCCGGTGCGGCCGGTGTTGTGCAGGGGGCTCATGGAGCCGAAGAAGTCCATCAGGAAAATGGATGGGGGGCCATGCTGGTCTTTCACTCTCTGGAGTTCCCCGGCGATTCTCCCCAGGGCCTCTTCCCAGGAGATGGGCTCGAATTTACCGCTGCCCCTCTCCCCCACCCTTTTCAAAGGGGATCTCAGTCGGTCTTTGGCGTACAAGACATCGCGTTGGGCCAGCCCGCGGGCGCAGGCCTTGAGTCCGGGCCCCGGTTGATCATCCGTGGTGATTTTATGGACAACCCCCCCCGAAACATGAACCCGGAGAAGACAACGGGATCCGCAATCGAAGGAGCAGGTGGAGGTGACGATCCGGTCGCTCGGTTTTGAATTTCCAGGCGGGGTCATGACTCAACCTCTTGGGTCGGGCGGGGCAGGCTTCTGGATTCCATCCATCGGATCCCGCGGACCACGGCCCAGATCAGAAGGGAAGGAATCCAGACCCAGGAGATCTCGCTGAATAGGACCTCCTTTCCCCGGGGGCTCAAGAAGGATTTCAGTCCGATGGGAGAAATTTTAATGGGGGCCCAGGGAAAGGAATAGCGGCTTGTATCGAAGGGGGAGAAAAAGGCGACCCCATAGGCCCTTCCGGTCAAGGCATCCAAAGCGCCGTGGGAGCAGGCGAGCAGGAAAAAGAAGAGCCA
>JAPLIW010000212.1 GCA_026388915.1 Deltaproteobacteria bacterium | reverse complement strand
ACGGTTCTCTACCGCGGAACCCCGGAGGACGTGCGAAAACAGGTGCGTTACAGTGTGGAAGCCGGCGTGGACATCATCGCTCCGGAATGCGCCGTCCCCCTCCAGACCCCCCTTCGTAACCTCCGGGCCATCGTGGAAGCCGCACAGGAAGGGTATTAGGCAATCATCAAACCCTTGGGGATGACCCCGAATTTCTTTCCCCATTATCACTCATTTTTTGCAAAAGCGACGCGTTTCCAGACTCGCTAAAATAATTCTCTAAAATCAATTGACAGGATTGGGGCTTTCTTATAGAATACGCTCCAAAGTGTTTTGGGTTTGCCAGCTTTACCATCCAACTGTAAAACAAGCACGCCACTTATATAGAGTTTGATTTCTCATCTTGCTTTCGGTGACCAGGAGGGGGTTCAAGCGATGAAACTCCCGGGTTCTCATGCTGAACTGGTTTGGTCCTGCCGCTGGATTTTTACCCTTTCAACTCCATTTCCCCAAATAACGAAAGGAGGACTTCGATATGTCTGAAATCTCCATCAAATTCTTCATGCCCATGAAGGTGGCGTCCACGGAGAAAAAAGGGCCCCGCGAGGAAATGGGCAAAGTCTTTGAGCAAATCTCTCAAGTCCTGAAAGAAAAAAAGGTTAAGCTTGCGGGAATGCCTATGGCCTTGCTCCATGAGGACACCAAAGGAATTGACCTCCAGAAAGCCCATTTCGAAGTCTGCTTGCCCATTTCAGGGAAAGTCAGAGGGGCAGGAGAGGTCAAAGGCAAAGAGCTGGAAAAAGGGGCCTTTGCCTGTATTACCCATTCCGGCCCCTCGGAGAAATTGACCGAAGCCTATCAGGAGCTCCTAAAATGGATCGAAGAAAATGGCTACCGCATCGTCGGCCCTAGTCGCGAAGTACACCATAAAGGAATGGGCGAAAGTGGCGGGCAGCCCAAAGAGTGCATGGTGGAGCTTCAATTTCCCGTGAGGAAAGGATAGCCCTACATATTTGCCTGGGTCAGGTATTGGCCGTTTGATTAAGGATAGGCGACAAAAGAGAGAATTACTTTACATCGTTTTACCTCAGAGTTGACTTTCAGCCAAGAGCAGATTGGGTTTTTTAGGGCGGAATAAGCCTTTGTTTTAAAGAACCTCTCACCAGCGAGATTTCATCAAATTTTTTTTATAACCCCGCTGTCTAAATGGGGGCTGCATGAATGGAAGGGGTAAGCTTTACCGGCTTGGGAAAGGGGCGGAGCAGAGAAAACCCTTGCGTCCTTTATTGACCTGCCAGCAAAACTAGAGAATGGAACCGAAATGGAAATTTATGGAGGCCATGGTTAGAAATGAAGGCTGTAGTGAAGGCGGATCAGCGGCCCGAATGTGTGGTTCAGGAAGTGGAGATTCCCCGGCCCAAGCCCGACGAGGCCTTAATCCGCATTGCCGCGGCCGGGCTCTGCGGGACGGATGTAGCCATTCGCAATAACACCTTCATGGGAAGGCATGGGCCGGTCAAGGTTCCCGTCATTCCCGGCCATGAGTTCTGCGGAGAAGTCGTCGAAGTGGGCTCTCAAGTCAGAAAAGTGAAACCCGGGGATCGAGTCATCACCAGCGCCATCAAAGGATGCGGAACGTGTTATCCCTGCAAAATCGGTTTGTACAATCGGTGTCACCATTGGGATCATGTGGGGATTGATTCCCCCGGCTGCTTTGCCGAATATGTATCCGTTTCCGAGGAGATTCTATTCCTGGTACCGGATTCTATCCCGAACGAGGAGGCGGCGGTCTTAGAGCCCTTAACGACCGCCGTCCGGGCCTTCCGGACAAATGAGGTAATACCGGGAAGTTTCATCGTTGTTTTGGGGCCCGGACCGTTTGGCTTATTCATCTTGCAGGCGGCCCTGGCGGCGGGGCCGAGTCAGGTGGTCATGGTCGGGCTGAGTACCGACGGGGAGCGCCTGGAACTGGCCCGAAAATTGGGAGCCAGCGAGGTTCTCCGAGGAGACCTCGCGGACCCCGTTCAAAGAATAGAAGAATTGACCCAGGGAAGGGGCGCGGACTTGGTGATCGAAGCGACGGGGAGGGTGAATGCGGTCACTCAGGCGATCGAAATGACCGGCCCGGGAGGATTATGTTTAATGGGAGGAAGCGGGTTTTTGGGACAGCCGGTCAGCTTTAAGCCCTGGAACGTAGTCCGGGATGAAAAACGGATCAAAGGTTTGCAGGGTTTCGCCTGGGCCGACTATTTATTAGCATTGGACTTATATTCGCAGGGCAAGATTCAGATAAAGCCTATCATCAGCCATACTTTCAAATTGACTGATTTCAACCAAGCCTGTTCTCTGGCAGAGCAGAAGAAGGCGGTTAAAATTGTTTTTGGGCCTTGAGAAAACCGTCCCGCATGGGCCAATCCATTTTGGTCCATAGATTCAAGGACCCCGGGTGTTTTTGGCGGGGCGATCGCCCGGGGCCAAAATTTCGCCATGGAAGCATACTTGAGTAACCATATAAGTAAGAAAACTGCTCGGGCATTCGAAAGGAGGTGGTATTTCCCAACCGAGGTTATTCCAGTGGGGAAAGTCGATGAAGAAATGAGCCTTTTCCCCTATAAGGAAGTCTCAAAAATCCATCGTACCCGAAAGGAGGTAAGGAATGGCTGAATTCAAGGTTAATCATGGAAAGCTGCCGGATTGGGGAAGGGCCGATCTTCCTGCTCCGCCGCCATTAAACAAAGCTAACATCCTGGCGGTCATCGGGCCTGGAACCATTGCCCTCTCCATGTCCATCGGCAGCGGAGAATGGCTGATG
>JAPLIW010000501.1 GCA_026388915.1 Deltaproteobacteria bacterium | reverse complement strand
CTTCGGTCCTGGCTGTCCGGCCGGAGGTCCTGGTTCTCGATGAACCCACCACCGGCCTGGACGAAGGTCACCAGCGGTCGCTCATGGAAATGCTGAATAGCCTTCATGGCCGGGGCCATACGGTCATCATCATCACCCACTCCATGGAAGTAGCGGCCGAGTATGCCACGCGAGCCATAGTGATGAAGGACGGGGCCATCCTGCTGGACGGGCCGACGCGGGAGGTCTTTACCCGGGAGGAGCGTCTGCAAGACGCGGCTCTTCGCCCCTCCTCGCTGGTGAGGCTGAGCAACTGGTTGGGGACCCGGGCCCTGACCGTGAATCAGATGGTGGAGGAGCTGGGGGGATGAACATCTTCCTGTACCTGGACCGCGAAACCTGGACCCACCGCCTGGACCCGCGGACCAAGATCCTTGCCACGGTCATCCTCTTTTCCCTTAGCCTGTGCTTCAACCACCCGGCGTATCTGGCCGCGGTGACCCTGGGAATCCTGGGCATCGCCGTTTTATCCCGGGCCCTCACCAATTTCTGGAAGCTTCGGTTTCTCCTTTTCCTGCTTTTTGTCTTCAGCGCTGTCATGTGGCCGCTCTTTGCCAGCGGGCCGACTCCCCTTTGGAACTGGGGACCGCTCACCGTCAGCCGGGAATCCCTTCTCTACGGAATCGCCATGGGACTCCGCCTCTCCTCTTTCGTCATGGCCGGCCTAATCCTCCTTTCCACGACGCGGAACGAGGAACTGACCCATGGGCTCATCGGCCTGGGAATTCCCTATCCCGTGGCCTTTGCCTTCTCCACCGCTCTCCGGCTGATCCCCACCCTGGCGGGCGCGGGGGCCACGATCATCCAGGCCCAGGTGTCCCGGGGACTGGACCTCGAGTCGGGGAACATCTTCCGGCGGATGGGGAAATTCATCCCCCAGGCCATTCCTTTATTTATATATGCCATCCGCTACACGAATCTTCTGGCCATGGCCCTGGAGTCCAGGGGCTTCAGCCCCGGCGCGAAGCGGACCTTCTACTATGAACTCCGGATGGCGCCGAAGGATTATGCAACTCTCATCATCCTGGGAGCCGTTCTGGCCGTCGCTCTCTATCTGCGGCTGGGGATGGGCGCGGGGGCAGTGCTGCCGGGAAGGCTATAAATAAGCAGCAGAGAGCATAGAGCAGAGAGCATAGAGAAAAGGAGAAAAAAACCAGCACGCAATAGGAGCGTCACGCCGGGGGCGTGACTTGAGGAGCGGCCCAAGGGGCCTTGAGGATAAAAAGCATAAAAAAGAGCGAGGAGCGAGGTTCGAGGAACGAGGTCCAAGGAAAAGGAACGAGCAACGAGGAACCAGTGACGAGTAACGTGTAACGAATAACTAATAACGAATAACGAGTAATCAGCTTCTTTATGCCCAACTTCTTTGCCGTCTGCGCGCCGGGATTGGAACCTTTCACGACTCGGGAATTGAAAGACCTGGGTTTGCAGGTTGCCTCTTCGACTTCTTCCCACGACTCTTTGAAAGGGCAGGGCGATGTTGAAGAGATCGGCGGGGTTGCATTCCGGGGTTCCCTCACGGATTTATACCGGGCAAATTTACACCTCCGAACAGCGAGCCGGGTCCTTCTCCACCTCGGGTCTTTCTTTGCCGACACCTTTTCCGACTTGAAGCGGAGAGCAAAACGCCTGGGCTGGGAATCTTACCTGAATCCCGAGAGCCCGGTGGCCCTGCGGGTCACCTGCCATAAATCCAGGCTCTTTCACTCCGCGGCGGTCACCGAACGGGTCATGGAGTCAATCGGGTCCCGGCTGGGCCAGGTTCCCCCGCCAAAGAAATTCGATGGAGAAGAGGAAGGCAATCCTCCCCAGTTGATCTTTGTCCGCCTGGTGGAAAACCGCTGCACCCTCAGCCTGGATTCCTCCGGGGCCTTGCTCTCCCGGCGCGGATACCGGCTGGCTACGACCAAAGCCCCCCTGCGGGAGACCCTGGCCGCGGGAATTTTGATGGCCTCGGGCTGGGACCTCAAATCGCCTTTGGTCGACCCCTTTTGCGGGGCGGGGACCATCCCCATCGAAGCCGCAATGATGGCGCGGAAGATGCCCCCGGGCCTTCATCGGCATTTTGCCTTCATGGACTGGCCCGATTTCCGTCCGAAGGAATGGGAAAGCCTCAAGGCGCAGGCGCAAAAAGGGCAAGGGGGATCCGGGCCTGGGCCTTTAATCATGGGTTCCGATCGGGACGCCGGGGCCATCCTGGCGGCCCGATCCAACGCTGAGCGGGCAGGGGTAGCCGAAAGTATCGAGTTTTCCTGCCTGCCGGTCTCGGCCATCGAACCCCCGGCGGGTCCGGGCTGGGTGGTGACCAACCCTCCCTACGGGGTGCGCCTCAAATCTTCCCGGGATCTGTACAATCTCTATTCCCGCTTCGGCGAAGTCCTCCGCGCGGAATGCTCGGGCTGGCATGTTGCTTTTCTGTATAACCGAGTCGAGCTTTTGCAGGCCACGGGCCTCCAAGTGGAAAAGGAAATTCCCCTCCGCAACGGGGGAATTCGAGTCAAGCTGGCCCGGGGTAAAATCCCCCAAGACCCTGAAAAATAGGTATTCTTTCGGGGAAGAATTGATATGATGAAAAGAATCGCAAATTCCTTCACGGAAGGCTGACAGGCATGGGGGAAGAGGTACGGCAAGAGACCTTTGAAATGAAGAAGTATTACTCGTTCCGGCGAATCATGCTCCTCATGGCCCTCCTGGTCATGATGGTCATCAGCATCTATCAGTATTCGTGGTCTCTTTTCGCCTTTGCCCTGGCCAGGGAACTCAAGTGGAATCTGGCGACCCTCGGTTTGACCTTCACCGTCTTTGCCTACTGCGCCACCTTCATCCAGCCCTTTTCCGGGTATGTGGCCGATTCCTTCGGCCCGCGAAAAGTATCCGTTCTGGCCGCGGTTTTAGCCGGCTTGGGGTTTCTCCTGTCCTCCTGGGCTACTACCCCCATGGAGCTGTATGTTTTCTACGGCCTGGGAAGCCTCGGAGTGGGGATTCTCTATGGGCTTTCCACTGCCAGCGCCATCAAGTGGTTTCCCGAGAAACGGGGTTTCGCCACGGGCCTGGTGGTCTTCGGGTTCGGCGCGGGCACCGCTCTTTTCAACGGGGTGATCCAAAAGTCCCTGGACCTTCACGGGTTTCGCCCCACCTTTTTCTATCTGGGCTTCTTCATGCTGGTGGTTTTAATCCCGGCGGCCTTTTTTTACAAATACCCCCCCGCTCAGTGGAAACCTTCCTCCGCCGCGACGAAGAAGGCGTCGGCACCGGCAACAGAATTCCGCCCCGCGGAAATGCTGAGAACCTACCAGTGGTTTTTGATCTACTTTTGCTTTTCTTTCACCGTCTCCATCGTTCTCATGTTCGGGGCGCAGATGAAGATGCTGGCCAAGGAATACCGCCTGCCCGAGAATTATTTCAACGCCCTGCTGATTCTCTTCCCCCTGGGAAACGGGCTGAGCCGGGTAGTAGCCGGGGCCATTTCCGACTGGTGGGGGAGAGAGAAGACCATGATGGTCTTCTACGGCCTGCTGGGCCTGTCCATCATCGCCCTGCTGAAGTTCGGCGATCATCCGGCCACCTTTGTGGCCATTGTTTTCATCGCCGCCCTCCTGGGAGGGTCCCCCTTTGCTCTCTACCCGGCGACCGTGGGGGATTATTATGGGTCCAGGTATTCGACGGTGAACTACGGGATCACCTACACCGCCAAAGCATGGGCCGGGTTCATCTCCGGCTGGTTGAGCGGATATTTCGTCACCCAATCCGGTTCTTACCGGGTTCCCCTGACCCTGATTGCCATCTGCAGCATCATCGCCGCAATTGTTTCCAACCCCAAACTGATGAAGGCGCCGCAAAAATAAAGACCTAACCACAGAGGTCGCAGAGTTCGCAGAGGTAAAAACGGCCGAAGGCGCAAGGCCCAGAGTGCGAGGGAACGATCCGCGGAGGATCCTGAGAAAGATAGATTTTGATTCTCAAAGGGGAGAAAAGAACCAAAACCGCAGAGAACCGGGAGTACGCAGAGTATAAAAAAAGGAATAATGGAATAGTGGAATAATGGGTGGAAACCAAAATACTTTAACCCAAGGTTCCATTATTCGGCTTTGTTCGAAAAGTAAGTGATTCGGCGCATGGCCGGTCAAAATTAAACAATTTGAAAATTGCCAAGAAATCGCGTTTTGACGGACCGCCTCTGAAATCCCCCCAACCCCCCTTTAATAAAGGGGGGCAGGGGGGATTTCTGGTAGGGCCGTGGTCCTAAGGAAAATCCTGGCTACTGGTTGCGGCCCTGCCAATCTCGAAGAACCTTTGAGAAGTGATCAACCACGTACTATTTGAACAAAGTCCATTATTCCAGCATTCCAATTGGTTTGCTCTGCGGCTGATATTTTTTTATTCATCTCGCCATGCCCCATGCGCTATGCTCTTTGCGTATTTTCACGAGGGCCATGGACCCGTGGAAAACGGGCTCCCAGTGGATTCTCTCCCGGGGAAGGTGGGCCAGAAAGGCGGGCAGGGCGCCCTCCTGCATGAATTGGCGGTAGTTACGGAAGTGCTCTCCTCCCACAATCCACTCGACCAGGTATTCGATGATCCTGGCAGCCTGCCCGGAAGTCGTTGAGGGCTTGTGGTAATCAAGGATGAAGAGCGTCCCCCTTGGATCCAAAATCCTCAGGGCCTCTTCCAGCATTTCCCTTCTTCGGGAGGGAGGGTTTTCATGGATGACCATGGAAAAAATCACCCCGTGAAAAGACCCGGAGGAAAAAGGAAGTCCCTCCCCCCGGCCCCGAACCAGGGCGAATGAGCTCCGAGAGATTCCGCGGGATACCCGGATCATTCCCGGGGATGGATCCAGGCCTACGGTTTGAATCCCCTCCTTCCGCAGCATTCCCGCCAGAGTCCCCGTGCCGCAGCCCACATCCAGCACCCGGGAAAGGTTGAGGCGGAGGCATTCTTCCACGATCTTCTTTTTCACCGATCGGAACCAGGGTTCCACCACGGGGTTGTAGAAACGGGCTGAATGGCCGTAGGGATCACTCATGGTGAATCATCATGGGGGTCCTTCCCCTCCTCCCCAGGAGACAGAGAAGAAAAAGGGGAAGGTCAGGAATCCTTCCGGGGAGGGATATGAGCATCCAGGTAATCCAGGATTTCGGAGAGGCTGGAAAACAAGGGATGCCCGGTGCCGGCATTCCAGGGCTCCCGGAGGCCGGCGCGCAGGATTCCCGCGTGGGCCGCCTTCTCCAGGGTGACCGGGCTGTCATCGACAATGGCCAGGCAGCCGTCGAAGAGCACGGATTTATCGCTCATCAGGTGCACTTCATCGTAGGAGAGCCGGTGCTTGTCCAGCCATCGGACGGTGGGGTTGTAGGTTCCTTTCTCCCGGTGGCTGGCGATGAGGATATAGTATCCCCTGGCCTTCAGGGCGTCCAGAAAGGGCTTGGCTTCCGGGTAAGGAGGGTAGATGTCCTGATGGTCGTGCACGATTTTCAGCGCCCGGAACAGGTCCCGCAGGGAAACAAACCCTTCCCAGAAATCCCAGTGATTCCACCGGGCGGGAGGGGGCATACTCGGGTTGAAGGATTTTAGCTGTTCCCACAGCACGGGGGAAAGGTCCCAGAGGGTGTTGTCAATGTCGACGATGATTTTTTTCATTTTGCTCCTAATGTTCTGAAGGCCTGACCCGCGAAACATAGCGGGCACGCAGGGGCGGGTTTGAAACCCGCCCCTACCCGCCAAGAATGATTCTCTCACCGGGAAGAAAAAGGAGTTATGATTCTCCTCACCTTCAGGCTTGAGGCTCGAGGTCCGAGGAACGAGGCAAAACGATAAAGACTCAACACTGATGATCTCGTAAAAAGTCTCTTGGAGCGTCACCCCGGCGAAAGCCGGGGTCCAGAACATCTTGAAATAACTGGATTCCGGCTTTCGCCGGAATGACGAATTCTATGGAATTGCGACTTTTTACGAGTTCATCAACACTGAACGCTCAACACTTATTAATACGGCCATAACTATCCGGACATCGATTTTCTTTTTTGATCCTCCTGGATTCCGGCTTTCGCCGGAATGACGTAGTGAAGAAAGCCCTTCTTCTATTCGCCTCTCCGGCGAAAGCCGGAGTCCAGTTCAAGGTTTTTAATAGGATAGGC
>JAPLIW010000899.1 GCA_026388915.1 Deltaproteobacteria bacterium | reverse complement strand
GCTGACCAGGTACACGTTCACCCCCACCAGTTGAGCCCCCTGCCGGTCCTGGGCCACGGCTTCGATGGTCCAACCCCAGGTTGTTTTTTTGATGAAGAGCTGGAGAAGGATGATGAGAAGGGCGGTCGCCACGATGACCAGGAGGCGGTGGAGGGTGATGGTGATGCCGAAGAAGTTCAGATTCTGCCGGTAAGCAAAGGGAAAGCGCTGCCACTCTCCCCCCCAGATGGCAAAAGCAACCCCCTCCAGGAGAAGAAGGAGGCCGATGGCGGCGATGAAGGAGTTGATGTGGGGCTGGTCTTGCAGCGGGCGGAAGATGAAACGTTCAACCAGGAGGCCGATCCCAGCCAGGATGGCCATGGAGAGGAGTATCGCCAGCCAGTAGTTGAGCTTGAAGACGCCCACCAGGGTGAGGGAGATGAAGGCCCCCCACATGTACTTGTTCCCATGGGCGAAGTTGGGAATATGAAGGATCCCGTAGATCAGGGTCAGGCCCAGGGCCATGAGGGAATAGACCGACCCGATGAGGATGCCGTTCAGGATCTGTTGGAAGAAGAGGATCATGGATAAAAGACAGCGTTCGGCGATCAGCTTTCAGCGATCAGCCAACACCTTTAAAAAGGAAGCCTCTAGCTGAAAGCGGATCGCTGACCGCGGATAGCTTATTTTATGTATTCAATGACCGGTTTGTCCCCTTTCTTATAGACCTTGGCCAGATAAACCCATTTCCCCTTCACGTAGTCGGCCAGCACGAAGGTGGAAACATTGTCTCCCTTCTCGTCGAAAGAGAGGATGCCGCGCATGGATTCGGGAAAGGGCACGACTTTGGGAATGGCCTGCCGGACCGCCTTCATGTCGGTCACCGTCCCGGCCTTCTCCAGGGCCAGGGCGGCGAGGTAGACCATTTCGTGCCCGTTGGCCCCGATGGTCCCGGGGGAAATCCCCGGGGCCTTCTTCTTATAGGCGTCTTTCAGATACTCCATCTTTTTGGGGTCCAGGACGTAGAAAGTCTTGACCACCATGAATTTTCCGTCGATCTCCGGGCCGGCCAAGTCGGCTATCTTGTCCCCGGTCCCCTCGTAGGCGATGAAATAACCCTGGTAGCCGAGTTCCCGCGCCTGCTTCACCACCATGCTCAGCGGCTCGTCCATGGTGATGACCAGAAGGGCGTCGGGTTTGAGGGGGAGGGTTTTGCTCAGGACGGGATAGAAATCGGTGACCTTGCGGAAATCGATCCCTTCGCTGGAGACGATCTCCTTCCCGTGGCCCGTCCAGGTTTTGCTGAAGATCTCCCCCCAGGCCTTATGGCCGGGGTCGGTGTTCCAAATGACTCCCACCTTTTGCACCTGCGGGCGCAGGGTCAAGAGGGCGTCGGCGGAAGAGGAGGCGTAGGAATCCATGGTGCTCGGGATTCGAACTCCCATCTTCACGCCCTTGGCGGTAGTGGAAGGGCCGGTGGAAATGTGGAGGAGAAGGAATCCCTCCGGGTCGGCCAATTCCAGGGCGGCCATGCTTTGGCCGGTCCCCAAGGTGCTGATGATCTTCACCCCGTTTCCCAACATCCTTCGCACCGCGGTCACGGTGAGATCCGGCTTGTACTGGTCGTCGAGGGCCACGATTTCCAAAAGGTATCTCTTCTCGCCAACTTTGACTCCCC
>JAPLIW010000253.1 GCA_026388915.1 Deltaproteobacteria bacterium | reverse complement strand
CCAGCACCGAGATGAGGAGCGCGATCTTCTTGTTCCCCCCCTCGCCGTGTTCGCCGTGACCGTGACCTGCGCCGGACATGATAGCTTCTCCCTCCAGAAAGTGTTCAGCTTCCACACGAATCGGATCGACCGCAGGTAAGTGAATGACTGCTCCCTGGCTTCGGCACTCACGTGCCGAAGCCGTCTGTGAGGAGAGGATGTTGCGATTGATTCAGGGTTCGTCTGGCCTCGACCTTGATTGAATTGATAAAAACTTGCTTTGTGGTGGCTTGAATATACAAAAAAGGGGAATTGTGTGTCAAGGGAATTTGAGCACAAGATCTTGGGTTTTTTGGGGGGCCTTTTCAGCAGGGTTGGAGGACTTTCGGGGTAGAGGTGGCGAGGGCGCATTTTCAATGATTTGGCAAGGCTCGTCAGGTGTCTTTGAGGCTCCTCCGGGCACACCGGTTACTCCTCCCCGCATTCCAGATCCTTACGCCTGGAGGCAAGCGTGGTTGTTACCCTCACTTTCAATCCGGAATCAACATAAGTTTTTTTAATGTTGACTTCTGAAAGGGTTATCTCCTCAATAGAGCAGGTCTATCTTTCTAGAATATTTGGGAAATTCGAAATTATCGTAATGCAAATCATTCATTGAATAAATGCTGGCGATTTGGTAGGTTTCCTAGCGATCTCTATCATTTCGGGACCATCAAATGTCGCCAATTTTTCCCCTTGACTACCCCATCCTATAGGAGTATTTTTTAATCGTCGTACTCCTCGTAGCCAAGTAAACCCAACAACAAAACCTCTAACCTTCTGAGGCCTAAAATGAGAAGGTGGAGTTACCAGAAGATGATCAGGTGAAGCCTCTGAGGGAGTTCAAAAACTCTCTTGGAGGTTTCTAATTTTCCCCAATTAATCCACCTTTGAATGCGAGCTGATCTCCATCTGACCAGAAGTCCGTCTTCGGTGGAACGAAGACGGCTAATGCTCATGTTCCTTCTCGTCCAGGCAGCGTTAACTGACCCAAGACCTTAACTTTTCCTGAACCCATCCACTGCTTTGTAGGGGTAGACCGGTGAGGGAAAGGGTTGATGGAATATGGTCTTGGGACGAGGATGCCGAAGGACCTTGAACCTGCCTACTAAAGAAGAGGCAGAAGAGAGGCTTTAAGATGTCCGTGATAACGTTTTCCAGGCAGGTCGGCAGTCTGGGGGGCGGAGACCGCCCAGGCGGTAGCGATTAGGCTCAATTATGAAGGAGGGAGATATGTCCTACATATTGGTTAAGAGTGAAGATCGTACCGTACCATTTCACCAGGTTCCCTTGAAGGACCGGCTGGCACTCGAGGAGAATCTGATGGAACGGCAGAAACGTCTCATTGCCAAGAGCAAAGAGCTCAACGAGGGGCTGGACGGCTTGAGAGCGGATTACCAGCGCGTCATCCGTGGACTGATCGGGGAAGAGAAATACAAGGCAAACCTCGAAAAACTGAAGAAGATCTGTCAGCAGTTCAACCCGGATCCAAATCGGCTTGTTCTCAACAACGAAAGTGAAATGGCGGAACAGAAACTGCGCAGACGTCTGGCCAGAGAAAAACATGATTTTTATCACCAGCTGGGATTCGACACCAAAAAAGCCGTCGCCATCCGGAAAGAAACCGTGGCCAAGGCAAAGTCAATCACTAACCGCCTGATCGACCTGGACCTGGGAATGGCCCCCGGCCCACCCGCTCCGGAACCAAAGCCCACAAACAATCCATGGTCCTGGTACATGCCGCCCTACAGCCACCAGTGGGGCAGCATTCAGTATTCAGGCGGGTCCGCGGGATCCATCTGGAGATCGGCCAATTCCTCGGCCACAACGGGCGAGATCAACCTCATGAGCTGGATTCAGCTTTACGGGGCGGGTGACTCCGATTGGCTCAAAACGGACGCGATGTGTGAAGTCGGCTTCTGGTTCATGATGCCGGCCGCGGGGATCCTGGAAGTCTGGGCCTGGTTTCAGGATATTAATTCCGACTATTCCGGTTTCCTTTATGACGAATCCGGATGCTCCGATGCCGACGTCCGCCAGCTTAGCCGGCTATACCTGTGGACGGGCGGTTCGACGGAGCGTTACGTAACTACGGTGGACTACACGCGCGGCGAGAGTGAAGGAACCTGGAGCGACAGTCTCACGGCTCCAGGAGCTATCATTGCCAGGCAGTTCTTCTCTCAGAAGGCCTATGCCGCCGGTGAATGGGTTTATGCCGCCATCGGTGTGCGGGATTATGATTATTTCTGGGTGGATGACATGTCCTGTCGTTCGCGCATGTACAGCCAATACTTTGTAAAACAAGTAGCCGTGAGATCGACCGGAGCCCCGTAGAACAACCGGGTCGGCAGTAAACAACAGTCTGGTCCTAATGTGCCGGTCTTCAGGCTTCGGTTCTGTCCATTGACCCGATGGGTAAAGAGACTCATCCGTAAAAGAGCCGCCACATTCGAAAGAGACCACTTAAATTGCGAACCAAGCTGAAGCAATCAAAGGACCAGCATTAGCCACAATGGAGGCAAAACGGCAACGTTCTTGAAGAAAGGATACAAAATGACTGCAAAAAAGGCCAAAGTCGCCAGGACCAAACCCGCCTTGAGAAATGCGATCATCTCTCATCTCGGTGAATTGACGCAAGACACGAGAGCCGTCGGTGACCGCATCCGATACAGAATCTATTATGCCAACACGACGCGCAACGAGGTCGATATCCTCATCACCGACGTGCTGGATAAAGGCCTTGCCCATGTCACCGTGCTGAGCGGTGGCCGCTATAACACTAGATCCCGCGCCGTGACCTGGACTCTGACGGCCGTCCCGCCCGGGCACTCCGGCTTCGTTGAGCTCGAAGCCATCATCGGCTCCGCGACGCTGATCCGAAACCAGGCTTTCGCCGAAGGCCTGGGGGCGCGCCGTATCCAAAGTAATACCGTCGTAACAAAGGTCATTAAACCGCCCAAGCTCGGCTGGATCCCCTTCCTGCCCGACGCCAAAGAAGGAGAGCCGACCCGGGTCTGGATGAAAGACGAAACCACCACCGGCGCCACTGTGCGTATCGATCTTCCGGGGGTGTTCGTCTATGAGCAGAAAGTGGACGGCGTTGCCTATCAGCGGTTGGTCGCGCCCGGCCGGGCCGTGCATACCGATATCGGCAAGCCGGAGTTGCCCCTGGCGGGTGAGTTCATCGAGGTGCCGTTCGGGGTCAACTTCACCCCCGAGATCGTTGACAAAACCACTACCAAACTCGATGGCTACAACGTTTACCCCGCGCAACCGCCACGTATCGAGGCGCCAGCTGGCAGGCCTTCGCCCTTTCAAATCGACAAGGCCACTTATCTATCCCGCACGGCCTATCCGCCCGCTCTGGCTGGTGTCGCCAACGAAGACATCGGGGTCATCCGGGGCCACCGAGTTGCCGGCATCAAAACCAACCCCTTCCAGTACAACCCGGTTACGCGCCAACTCGCGGTGCACCCCATGCTGGAGGTGCGTCTCAAGTTCGACCACCCCGCCCAACTGGAGCGCGTCGATCATCGGCTCGAATCTCCCGCCTTCGAAGATTTCCTGAAGGCCACGGTCCTGAATTACAAGGATCCGCGCCGTTTCTATAGGCCCCAGAGCGAGGGTGGTAGCAAAGAGGTTACGGGCTGCGACTATCTGATTATCACCCATGATGACTTTTACAAGCCGCAAGACGCCAACAACCCGATTGTCCGGCTAGCCGCCTGGAAGCAGCGCAAAGGATACCGCACGAAGGTTGTGAAAGTAGGCTCAATCAGCGGTGGCAATACAGCTGCGTCCATCCGAGCTTACATTCAAAACGCGTATGACCATTGGAATCCGGTGCCCACCTACATCCTTCTGGTCGGGGATGCGGATCTTGTCCGCCCCACTGAAGGCCTGCATCATCCCGATGAAAACCACGTAACCCACCCGCAGCCTCGGGTTGAATCAGACTTGTTTTATGGCATGGTCGATGGCACGGACTACTTTCCTGACATCTACATTGGCCGGCTCTCGGCCGACAGCGTTGCGGAAGTCACCAACATCGTGGACAAGATCCTCGCTTATGAGCAGACCCCTCCGGCTACGCCAGCCAATGCGGCTTTCTACACCGATGTCTCGTTGCTGAGCCTGTTCACGGATTCCGATGGAGGCTGGAGCTTGATTGATGGCCGGGAGGGCAGACCCTGGATCGCGAACGTCGAAACCATTCGCAATTACCTCCAGGGCCAGGGCTATACCGTCGAGCGCATCTACGCCACGGATAGCGGCTTTCCCGCTAACCCTTTAGCTCAGAGCCCCCAGCAGTTTAATGATGGCACTAACCTGCCGAACGACCTGCTCTCCCCGCAATATGGCTGGAACGGAAGCACCGCCGACATCACCGCTGCCCTGAACGCTGGACGTTTCCTGATCGCCTACCGAGCGCATGGTAATCCGGACAGTTGGGATCAGCCCTCCTTCGGCAACAACCAGGTTGCGGTCCTGAACCAGAACGACCTCACTCCAGTCGTATTCTCAATCACCTGCCAGACCGGCTGGTTTGACAACGAAACTGATGACCAGGCGCATGGCGGCCGGCCTGTCTCCGACGAATGTTATGCTGAAATCCTTCTCCGGCAGCAACGGGCTGGCGCGGTTGCGGTCATGGCCATGACACGCAACAATTATACGGGCTATAACGACCTCATCATCTTCGGCTTCTTCAAGGCCATCTGGCCTGACTTTGCTCCCAACCCTCCGTGGAGTAGTCCTCCTCCTATCCCCGCTTTCACGCCAGTGCCCCTGCTGCGCATGGGCCAGGTTCTGAACTTCGGCAAGATGTTCATGGCCAAGGCGTATAGCGCCGATACAATAAGGCAACTCGAGTTCGAAATGGGCCATCTGCACGGCGACCCGGAGATGCCCATTTGGCGGGCGGCCCCCGAGAACCTGAGCGTCGGGCATCCCATTGGCATTGGCGCAACTGGCCCGCAGGAATTCATTGTTAAGGTCACGAATGCCTCTGGCGGCCAGGCCGTACAGGGCGCCGCAGTCGTGCTGACCCGGAGCGATGCCATTCTTCAGATCCAGGAAACCGGCACGACCGGCGTGGCGCGTTTCTCGGTGAATGACATCGGTGCTGGCGATCTCGACATCACGGTCACCTGCATCGGTTTCCGCCCTTATCTTGGCGTCATCACGGTGAAGGCTTCCGGTGCGGAACTCAACCGCCTCGACCCCGCTGATGGCCCGGAGAATCAGACCATCCACGTGGGCGGCCAGGGGTTCCAGGCTGGTGAAAGCGTCGATCTATATTTTGGCTCGACAGGTCCGACCACAGTGAACGCCGATGCGGCGGGCCAGTTCGGTCAAGCCACGCCCACCGTCGATCTCACGGTGCCCGTGGGCTATGCCCATGGATTGGTGAATATCTGGGCAAAGGGTAGGACCTCGGGCTGCTACGCCACGCGCGTATTCCAGGTTCGGGACCTGAACCCGGTGGATCTTTGGACGTACGATCAGTGGGATGATTCCACGTGGTCCTTGCACCCGGGTGACAACCCGACCTGGGATAGCCCCGACATCCAGCTCTACGACCAGAACGGCAATGCGGCGGACTCCGCCAACCTGACCTTTGGCGAGAGATATACCGTCAGGGTGACGGTCCGTAACAAAGAAGCCTTCCCCGCCGCCGGTGCCAAAGTCGTCTTCAAGTGGGAGAACTTCGGAGCCGGAGGCCCGTGGCAGACGTTTGACACAAAAACCGACAACGTGCCGGCCGGTCCTGCCGCGGTGAAAAACTTCGAAACCACTTACATCCCGCAGGCCACTGGCCATCTCTGTCTGAAAGTGGAGCTCGAACACATCGAAGACACCAAGCCGCAGAACAACGCGGGCCAGGAGAATCTCCACGTCGGCTACACGAGTTCGCCCGCCCAGGTCCGCTTCATGGTCTGGAACCGGACAAAACAGCCCATGCCGGTGCATTTCGAGGTGCGGCAGTTGATTGATCCCAAGCGCTACAAGAAGGAGCGCATCTGGGCCACGGACATCAAGCACCCCGATCCGCAGATCCTCGCGTCCGGAGCCCGCGGCAAAGCCTGCGTCATCATCGACCCGGACCCCGCCGACGTTAAACCCGGCATGAAAGCAGAGTTCGCAGTCACCGCCTTTATCGCCAACCAGATGATCGGCGGTGTAAACGCGATCATTACTAAGAAGAAATGAGTTCAGGAAAGCGCTGAGATCAGCACCTCGGGCTGGCTGAGGACGGCTTCACCTGTTCGGAAATGGCCGAGGCCAGAGACTCCGGACGGTCAATAGATAATGGTGGTTCGCCGCCGAAGAGACGGTTCTCGTTAGCGGCAAAATGGCGCGCGGTAATCACAGACTCGGGCCGGACGTCACGGTTGCGGCGCACTGCGTCTATTCCCGCGAGGAGATGCGGCCGGTGATCATGGATTTGGTCTCCGGCCAATTTTTTTTGATGAAGAGGGCGAAGTAGAGATGGCCGATGAGGCTGGCGATGAGGGTGGCGGAGAAGAAGCCGTGAAGGATGCGGCTAAAATAGATAAAGTCCCAGCCGAGGCCAAAGAGGGAAAGAGGAAGGAAGTCGCGGAAGGGCTTCCAGAGGACCATACCGGTCAGGATCGATAGAAAGATGTTGCCGGCCACGGCCCAGTGAAAGAATATTTGCCCGGTATGATATTTTCCAGCCAGGGGATAGTTTTTGGAGAGACCGAAGAAGTTTTTGAAGATGGAAAGAATCCTTTGCACCTCGGCGCGGTTGAAGACCATAGGGTTCGCGTCTTTAGCCACAAACGCCTCATGGATGATATGGGCCACAATTCCCACCAGGAGGAGGGCGATCCCCCATCGGTGCCAGAAGAACCATTCTGAAGTGGTTCCTTCCAGGGTTGGAATCTGCCGGGGTTGATACATCATCCATCCCGAGATCAACAGCGTGAAAATCGCTATCGAATTGGCCCAGTGGTAAATCCGCTGAAAGAGTGTGTGCCGTTGCATCTTTTCATCCCCGGCGGGATGAACCCCATGGGCCTCGGTCGGCTGGGGCTGGCGGAAGGCCCGGCGCGCGGCATGGACGATGCAGAAAGTTAGGGCGGCGGCGACAAACACGAAGAAGACGCGGTCATCCACCCGGTAAAGGTTGTAATCAGCCATGGTAAAAGAGGGAACGGTGTAAGGCTCGGTCATCTGGCAAATTCCTTAAATCTTATTGGACACGGATGAACGCGGATGAACACAGATCTTTTCGAGAGGAAAAATGACAAACTGAAAGGGCGCAACATTGTCCCTGCATTTCCCATTCCGATTCATCGTCTATGGCCTTTTATTCCGCAATCCGAATTCCGCATTCCGCATTTCACGGTTTCTTTCCTAGGAGTCCCTTCTTCTTTAACTCCTCCGCCACTTCCTTCAATCCCAGCTTTTCCAGCGTAGGTCCTGTGGGGATTCCGGTCTTGACGTCCCAGCCCATCAGCCGGTAATAGTCGCTCTTGGCCTTTTCCAAATCTTCCCGTTTGTATTTTCGGCCCCCCGCGTCTTCCTTTTCAAAGTAGATATCGTAGAGAAGGTCGTCCCTGCGGGTGCGCCCGTCCCGCGCCGCCAGCGCTCTTTCCAGGGTGTTGAGCATCTCTCCGATTTTGTAGGAATCTTCCACCTTCATCTCCATCCCGGTGACTGCGGAGAAGATACGGGATTCGAGAGTCAGGTCGCCTACATGGTCGGGGGTGTTGGCATCGAAGAGGAAGGGAAAGAGAATATCGCAAAGGATGTAACAGTCTTTTAGGAGGGAATGCTCATGATACCGCTTTACCACGGGTGCAGCCCATTTCCAATTAAGGCCTTTCCCGTCCGGCCGCACGAAATCTGCGGCCTCCGCCGATCCGTAGGCGGCTTTCATCACCGGTCTCAGGACAGGGATAATTTTCTCGGGAACAGCCGTCAGGGCGTTTTGGCCGACGGTAAAGGCTGCTCCCCAGAGGGCGGAAATGTAGCTGTGGGAGACCAGAGCGTCCCGGTTGTCCAGCGCCCACATCAGAGCCAATTGGGGGACCGCATAACCAGTGGGGAACCCGCCCAGGTAAACCCAGTGTTCCCGGTACCCGGCGAACTTCCCCGCCCGCGGATAATACATATGAGAAAGCTTCTCCGCTTTCCCGCCCAGCTTGGCCGCGGCCCGCTGGCCTCCTTCGGCGAGAAGATCCCCGATTCCTTCCCGGTTGGCCATTTTTTGGAGGAGTTTGTTGATGAAATCCCAGGACCCAATTTCTTTCAACGGCAGGCCGATATCCTCTTCTTTGATGAGTTTCTCGCGGAAACAATCGGCCAGCCAGGGAATGATGGCCATAAGTTCGTAGGCGTTGATTCCGTAAAGGTCGCCCAGCTTGGCCGCCTGCCAGGTCACTTTGCTGTACCCTTTTTCCGGCTGGTGGACCATAGACTCCAGGTACATGTAGGACTGGGCGCAGAAGGCTACGCCGGGAGTGATATCCGGCCCCTTCACCCGGGACCGGCAGGAGACCGGACAGGCGAAGCAGCCGTCCGGGGTTTGAGAATAGCCTGAAGAGGGATTGTTGCAGAGATCAAGCAGCTCTCCCGGAAGGAGGGAAAGGCTTCCTCTGCCGTACCCGCCGCCCCAGATGTTGTACTTGAAATTCTTCTCTTCCGGCTGGTAGGGGTCGCTTCGCAGGGACTTGCGGGAGAAGAGCTTCTGGATGTGATGGGTGATTTCCATCAAATCTTTGGGCCGGGCCACGTTTACCGTCCCGGTTCCGCGGACCGCGATGGCCTTCAGGTTCTTGGAGCCCATGACCCCGCCGAACCCGCCCTGCCCAGAAGCATCGCCCGTGTCGGTGAGGATGCAGGCGATGCGGGACTTGGTTTCTCCGGCCCGGCCGATGACCATGACCCGGGTCTTGGGGCCGTGGAGCTTCCAGATCATCTGCTGGGTTTGGTAGGTATCGAGACCCCACAGGCGGGTGGCATCCAGGATTTCCGCCTTGTGGTCGGTGATCCAGAGATAGACGGGTTTGGGGGCTTTGCCCTGGATGATGACCGCGTCGTAACCGGCCCACTTCAGCTCGGGGGCGAAGTGCCCTCCCACGCCCGAGCGGCAGAAAGATTCAACCGGCCCGGTCTGGGGCGCTTTTCCCAGGACCATGAACCTTCCGGAGGTGGGGGCCAGGGTCCCCTGGAGGGGTCCGGTAGCCAGGATCAACCGGTTTTCCGGGTCAAAGGCCCCGACTTCCGGGGGGACTTCGTCCCAGCAGATCTTAGCCCCCAGCCCGCGCCCGCCC
>JAPLIW010000099.1 GCA_026388915.1 Deltaproteobacteria bacterium | reverse complement strand
GGTCCGGGCCGCGTGCAGCTCGGTTCCCCCTTTTCCTTCCATCTGAATGCCCCCCAGACCGTCCATGATCAGGAATACGATTTTGGTCGAATTGGAGACCAGTAACTCCGAAATCATATGGGGATCCATTCTTCCTCCTCGAATCTATCCTTCTCCCCTTCATCCCCTCCCGTTACGCCGAGGCGTGAAGGAGAAATTTTACTTTTTACGGGATCCTCATTCTTTACAGGACTCATTTTTCAGGAATATAGTTAAGAAAAAGGGCCGAAGGAGCCCTTCATTTCCTTCTTCGAACGCCGGATGGATTTTAGGCGCTTACCGCCTCATTAATGCCAACATGTTGGTAAGAAGGAAATATTTACTTTGCGAGACCGGTGTAAGGGCGGTTCGCGAACCGCCCCTACGGATGTTGGCTGCAGGGCCATTTTTCCCGCGGCTGGTCGCGGAAAAAGCATAGGATTTAAATGTCGGGAGTTGAAGAAAAAACTGAAGCCCTGGTCCTTCTTCTCTCGGGGGTTTCCGACAGAAAGCTCCGGGCCGCTTCCCTGGAGGGAAAACTCAGCGGCATGGGGATGGAGGAAATAGCCTCGATCCTGAACCACATCTGTCAAAAGGCAAAACTCAGGGAGCTTCCCTATCTGAAGGCCTACCATGCTCTTCCGGAACTCCTCCGCTCCCCGATTTTTACCCGGGAGGCCGTCCTTGAACTCCGGGCAGCGGCCCGTCAGAGGGATTATGTGGAAGTTTTCCGGATGCTGCTGGGACTGCCCCCCCAAAAGCTTCCCCCCCTCGATCCCGACGGTCCGGAAGACCCCTTTCTGAAAGACCTCACCCCCGGTCACCGCAAATCCCTGGCGAAATCAACGAAGATGAACATCCTGAGGAAGCTCTTCAAGGACCAGGAGCCCGCGGTCATCCGTTCCCTGCTCCTCAATCCCCGCCTGACGGAATCGGAGATCCTGAAGATCGCCTCTCTGAAGCCGACATCTCCCCGGGTCCTGGAAGAAATTTTCCGGAGCCACAAATGGATCGCCCGCTACCGGGTGAAAAAAGCCCTCGTCTGCAATCCCTACTGCCCGCCTTCGATCGCCGTTCACCTTCTGAAGCTCCTCCTGCTCAGCGACCTGAGGGAAATCACCAAATTCGAAGACCTCCATCCGGCGGTCAAGGAGGCAGCCCACCAGCTTCTGGCCGAAAGATGCGGGAAAGTCGATTAGGTCTTCGGGGCAGCCGGAGACGGCGTCGCCGCCTTCAGCGAGGCTTTTCTTCTCTTCTTTCTTTGTTTGGCTTTTAAAGCGAACCGGTGTTTCATCCTCGTGTGCTTGCTTTTTGAAGTGGCCAAATAATTCCCCCCTTCACTCGTATTTCAGATAGAATATTAGAAAACCAGCTTGAAATCAACTGCTTTTAAAAACAAAGCCGGAATATCAATCAATTGGACACAGATTCACACAGATGAACACAGATCAAACGCAATCCATATGCTTATTAGAAACAGACGCTTATATACATTTTCAAGTCCCCGGTCATGAGCGCGCTGTTTCTATGTTGAATTTTTTCAATCTGTGTGATCTGTGCTGCTTACTAAGGAGTCCATTATAGTCTAAACATTAATGGGAGGACGTTTCCTTTTGAAAACCTCGAACTGGACTCCGGCGCCTGCCCCGGACTCGATCCGGGGTTCGCCGGAGTGACGAATATTAGAAAGGCATGGTTATTTGTTGTCATTCCGGCGGAAGCCGGAATCCAGGATGATTAAAAGACGGAATTCCTGTCCAGATAATTATGGCCTCATTAGTAAGTGCAGACTCTTTAGATTTGGCTAAGAAATTTTTCTTCCGGCCACGTGTCTCTGAAATCCCCTCCACCCCCCTTTAGAAAAGGGGGGCGAAGGGGGGATTTCTGGAATTGTCTGGCTGCAAGAATCGGCCTTATGGACGCGGGTTTTGCTGAGCTATATGACTGTCTTTCCGTTTCTGTTTTTTTCTTCAGGAATGATCCGTGTGTATCCGTGTTCATCCGCGTCCCATTAAGTCTTTTGTCTTTAAGTCTTTGGCAAATAAGAAATCTGTGTTTATCTGTGTTTATCTGTGTTCATCTGTGTCCCAATCGTAGTTTTTTCTGATTCAATTCCGCATTCCGAATTTAAGATTATGGGTCTCCTCACTCTAACATCCAAGGGCTTTGCCTGGTTCCATAAGGGCCATCCCTGGATCTTTCGCGACGATCTGGAAAAAATCCGGGATGCGGCGCCCGGGGCCATCGTAACGCTGGAGAAGAAGAACGGAGAGTTCCTCGCTCAGGGCTTCTACAGCGACCGCTCGAAGATCGCCTTTCGTCTGGTTTCCCGGAACCGCGAGGCCATGGATCGTGAATTCTGGAAGGGACGGCTTCAGCGGGCGGCTCGATTCCGGCAGGCCGTCGTGGGGAAGACCAACGCCTACCGGCTTGTTTATGGGGAGTCGGACGGGATTCCCTCCCTGATCGTGGACCGGTACGGGGATCACCTGGTCATGCAGACCCTTTCCCAGGGCGCCGACCATTTGACCCCGCTTTTTATCGAACTCCTCTCCGAGATGTTTCAGCCGGCTTCCCTGATTATCCGGAACGACCTGTCCGTTCGCGGGCTGGAAGGGCTTCCCCAGGAAAAGAAGACCCTCCTGGGAAACCTCCCGGGCAATATCGAAGTATACGAGGAGGATATCCGCTACTGGGTGGATCCCTGGTCAGGCCAAAAAACCGGATCCTATTTGGATCAGAGGGAGAACCGGGTCCGGGCAGGCACGTATTTCCGGGGGGAGGTTCTCGATGCCTTCTGCTACCAGGGCTTATTCGGCCTCCATGCAGCCCGGGCGGCCGGCCGGGTAATCTGCGTTGACTCCTCCCAGGAGGCCCTGGAGCGGGCCGCAGAGAACGCCCGTTTGAATGGTCTGGGCAACATGGAATTCCGGCGGGAAAACGTCTTTGATTTTCTGAAAAAAGAAGTGGAGCGGGGACGCCGGTATGACGGGATCAATCTCGACCCGCCTGCCTTTGCCAAGAGCCGGGGGGACATCGCTTCAGCCGGCCGGGGGTACAAGGAACTGAATCTGAGGGCCATCCGACTCCTCAATCCGGGGGGAGTCCTGGTGACTTCTTCCTGCTCCTACAATCTCTCCGAGTCAAGATTCCTCGAGATCCTCCAGGACAGCGCCCGGGACGCAAAAGCCGAGGTGAGGATCATCGAAAGGCGCGGCCAGAGCGCCGACCACCCGGTCCTCCTCACCTTCCCGGAGAGCCACTACCTGAAATGCATCTTTCTTCAAAAAATTGAATAAACTCATAATCTTTAGATAGTGTCCATCCGGAAACCCTATTTTCCCCTCCCCCTCGACGGGGGAGGGTGAGGGTGGGGGTGATTAAGGCGAAGAATTTAAAGGCTTTCTATCCGCAATCCGCATTTCCTTGTCCGTTTTTCATTCCGCATTCCGCAATCCGCATTCCGCATTTCCTGGTCCGTTTTTCATTCCGCATTCCGCATTCCGCATTCCGCATTCGAATCGTCTTCCCTCTTCCCTCTGTCTTTACCTCTTCCCTCTGTTTTTCCCTCGTGCCTTCTCCACCGGGGGGTTGCATTCGTGAAGCGAATGTGTTATGTAATCGCTTCATAATATGAAACGATAAAGGTGGGGGAATGCCTCAATATTTATGGGAACGTCCGAGTTGGACGGATTTTCGCTGGAATAACGATAAGATTCTCGTGATCCTGGGGGAATGTCGTTTGCTGCAGGGGAAGCTTTTGAGCAAGGTGGCTGATCTTGGTTTTGATCTTGGATCTCAGGCCCAGGTTGAAATACTCGCCGAAGAAACCATGAAAACGGCGGCCATCGAAGGGGAATCGCTTGATATGAAGGCCGTCAGGTCCTCCGTGGCAAGGAGGCTTGGCCTCCCTTCGGCGGGGCTCAGGGCGGACCGGTATGTGGACGGCCTCGTATCCGTTCTTCTGGATGCGACCCGCAATTACGATAAACCCCTCACGGAGGAACGACTGTATGGCTGGCAGGCGGCGCTGTTCCCTACCGGGTACTCGGGAATGCACAAAATCAAGGTGGGACAATGGCGGGGAGCCAAGTCCATGCGCGTGGTTTCAGGCCCCGTAGGCCGAGAAAGGGTTCATTTCGAGGCGCCTCCTGCAAGCAGAATAGCCGATGAAATGCGTCGATTTCTTGAATGGTGGGAGGAAAGCCGGGGCCGGGTAGAGGGTGTGCTTCGGGCGGCGATCGCCCATTTCCGGTTCGTAACCATTCACCCTTTTGAGGATGGAAACGGAAGGATCGCTCGTGCGCTGACCGATATGGCTATGTCTGAGGACGACCGCCAGCCGATGCGGTATTACAGTATTTCCTCGCAGATCCAGGCGGAAAGGGAAGCCTATTATGATGTTCTCGAGCGATGCCAAAAAGGGGATGGAGAAA
>JAPLIW010000554.1 GCA_026388915.1 Deltaproteobacteria bacterium | reverse complement strand
GGTAACGGACGGGAAAGAAATCCGTCTCTACAACCCCGAAGAGAACAAGTATTACCAGGGCAGCTGGCGGCCCGATTCTCTTTCCTTTGCCCTCCCGCTGGTGCTCCCTCCGGAAGAAGTGGTCCTTTTTCTGCTGGGAGGAGTGCCCCTCACGGAGCCGGAAACGATCTCCCTGCGGCCCGAGACCAAAGAGGGGCTCTGGATCTTGGACCTCCGTTCCCCCGCGCGGAGCGAAGCGCTGACGCTCTGGGTCCATCCTCATTCATTCCATATTCTCCGGGCAGACCTCAAACGTCCGGGGGTGTCTTATCAGCTTGTCTATTCCGATTTTCGCCGGATCAAAGAAATCCTCTTTCCCCATCAGATGCGGCTCCTCGCCGAGGATCAGAAGACCCGCATCTCGGCCGAGTTTCCCGAAGTCGATCTGAACCCGGAATGGGAGGATCAGGACTTTTCCCTGCCCGTGCCGCGGGGAGCTACGGTCCTTCCTTGGCCATGAAATACCGTGAGTCGTAAGTTGTAAGGGGGAAGGGGAGAAGAGAAACTCCTTCCCGGCCTCACCTCTTACGACTTACGCCTCACGCCTTACGGTTTTTAGGGGGTTAGCCCAGTTCCTTGAGCTTCTTGCGCGCCCGGTTGGCCTGGTCGGATTGGGGGAACCGGCGGACGACCTCTTTCAGGATCAGCTTGGCGTTGGTCGTGTCTTTCATTTCCAGAAAGGCCATTCCCTGCCGGTAGAGGGCATCGGGAATTTTGTTCCCTTTGGGGTATTTCTTGATGACTTCGTCGAATTCCAGAATGGCGTCTTCGTACTTCTTCTGGGAAAAATAGCACTCTCCCAGCCAGAAGTGGGCATTCTCGGCGTACTTGGATTTGGGATAGGCTTCCAGGAACCGCTTGAACTCCCTCTGCGCCGCTTCGATATTTCCCTTGCTGTATAGATCGTAGGACTTCTTGTAGGCTTCGTCCGGTCCGGCCACGGGTTTCTTGGGGGGTTCCGCCTTTTTGGCCGGAGCTTCCTTGGACGGGTCGGCAGGAGCGGTGATCACCGGGGGCTTTTCTTCTTCCCCCTTCTCCCCCGGCGGCCTGCCCGCCGGCTCCGGCTTCTTTTCCCCGCCTTCCGGGCTCTTGCTCAGGGCCGCCACGCGCTTTTCCAGCTCCTCCAGCCGGGTTTGATAATTCTTCGTCGCCCCGAAGGTCTTCTCGGCGAAATACTTGCCCTCTTCGAACCGGCCGGTGAGATTCTGAACCTCCAGCTGCATCTTATCCAGCCGGGCTCCCAGGTCAGCCTGGTAGCGGCGCATGGGCTGGCTGCTGCTTTCCATCTCCTTCTCCAGCAGGCCCACCTTGCTCTTCACCTCGCCGCTCATGACGTTCGCGTCCCGCTGCAGCGTGCTGGTTCGCTTCTCCAGGGAATCCAGCTTGGCGGAAATTTCCTTCATCTCCGCATTCAGGTCGTACAGGTTGCGCTGCAGCCCCAGCAGTTCCTTGGTCAGGTTGTTGGAATCCCGCTGCACGGAGTCCATGTCGCTCTGGGTGGCGCAACCGCCGAGGAGAAAGACCGCGGCAAGGATCACGGCGAGAAGGAATCTTGTCCAGGTCGCTTTCATGGGATCGGCCCAAAGCGCAAGGAGCCCTTCCCAGGTTCTGCCCGAAGGACCCGCTGAGAAGAGCTCCCTGAAAGAGAGGGCAAATTATTTGGTCATCACGAATTCAGCCCGACGGTTCTTGGACCGGGCCGCTTCGGTGTGGCCCGGATCCAGGGGACGCTCTTCCCCGTAGCTGATGGTGGAGAGTCTTCCCGCGCCGATCCCCAGGCCTTCCAGGTACGTCTTGGCGCTGTTGGCCCGGCGTTCGCCCAGGGCCAGGTTGTACTCGTTGGTGCCGATCTCGCAGGCATGGCCTTCAACCTGGATCTTGGCGGTGTCCGCCTGTTTCATCCAGCCAGCGAGCTTCTCCAGGTTCTCTTTGGCTTTGCTGGAGAGGGAATAGTCGTCGAAGGCGTACTGAATGCGAAGGCCGACCAGGTCAATGGGCTCGACCGCTTTGGGCGGCGCGGCTTCCACCTTGGGAGCGGGTGCAGGTGCAGGGGCGGGCTCGACCTTCGGGGGCGCCGGGGGC
>JAPLIW010000700.1 GCA_026388915.1 Deltaproteobacteria bacterium | reverse complement strand
CCCTGAATGCGGCAGCGACCTCCATGATCCTCATGTCTAAGGAAACGGCGAAGAAGAAAGGCATCAAGCCCCTGGCCACGATCAAGTCCATCGGGTTTGCGGGCGTGGATCCATCCATCATGGGCGTCGGTCCGGTCCCGGCCAGTAAAAGAGCCCTCAAGGCCGCTGGCTTGCAGGTAAAAGATATCGACTACTGGGAAATCAACGAGGCTTTTGCCATCGTTCCCCTTTACTGCATTAAAGAACTGGGAATCGTTCCGGACCGGATCAACGTCATGGGCGGCGGTCTGGCCATCGGCCATCCCCTGGGAGCGACCGGCGTCCGTCTGACGGGCACCCTGGCCCGCATCCTCCAGGCCAAGAAGGCGCGCTACGGACTGGCCAACGCCTGCGTGGGCGGCGGGCAGGGCGTGGCGACGATCATCGAACGTGAAGGTTGACGAAAACCGTCCTGCGGTGCTGCGGTTGTCTTTTGCCGGAACGGCAGCACCGCAGAACCGCAGCGCTTTTCTGAAAGGAGTCCGACATGAAGCTGGAAGACATCAAAAAGATTTGCGTGGTGGGAGCGGGAAACATGGGTCACCAGATCTCTCTCCTCTGCGCCATTCACGGGTATAAGACCACCTGTACGGATGTAGTGCCGGAGATCCTGAAAAAGGCCGAAAAATTCGCCGACACCTATCTCCCGGGGCGGGTGGAAAAAGGGAAGATGACCAAGGAAGTGGCCGAGGCGGCCCGCAAGAACATTTCCTTTACCCAGGACCTGAAACAGGCGGCCAAGGACGCGGACTTTGTCATCGAGGCGGTCCTGGAAATCCTCGACGTGAAACGGAAGCTCTTCGCCCAGCTCGACGAGGTGGCCCCCGCCCACGCCATCCTGGCCACCAACAGCTCGTACATCGTGAGTTCGCACATCGCCGATGCCACGAAACGGCCCGCCAAAGTGGTGAATATGCACTTCTTCAACCCGGCCCTGGTGATGAAGCTCGTCGAAGTGGTTAAGGGCCCTCATGTCTCCGACGAGACGGCCAAGATTACCTATGACCTCTCCGAGAAACTGGAGAAAATCCCGGTCCTCCTCAAGAAAGAGGTGGAGGGATTCCTGCTCAACCGGATCTTTCGGGTCATCGGCCGTGAGGCCCTTTGGATGCTGGAGATGGGAGTGGCCAGCTTCGAAGACATCGACAAAGCCTGCGTCTACGGCGCCGGGCACCCCATGGGCCCCTTCCGCCTGATGGACCTGACCGGGATCGACCTGAATTACATCATGTCCCTGGAACGCTTTAAAAAGACCGGCGACCGGGGCGACCTGCCCTCCCCCAACGTGGTGGAACGGTACCTGAAAGGCCGGTACGGAGAAAAGACCGGCAAGGGCTGGTACGACTACACCCAGAAGAAATAGCGACGAAGCAGAGAGCCGGGAGCTGAAGGCCAAGACTGCTCCTGTCTCTCTGTTTTTTTGTTCCCTTTCGAGGACCCATCATGCCTTTTGAGAAAGAGCTGGAAGAGCTGAAGCGCCGGAAGGAAAAGGCCCTGCAGATGGGCGGGCCGGAGAAGGTCAAGCGCCAGCATGAGAAGGGAAAGCTCACCGCCCGGGAGCGGATCGCCCGTCTGCTGGACCCCGACACCTTCTTCGAACTGGGTATGCTGAACACCTCCGACATGCCGGGAATGGAAGACAAGACCCCCGCGGACAGCAAGATCGGCGGATTCGGCAAGATCGACGGACGGACGGTGGCCGTGGTGGCCAATGATTTCACCGTCCTGGCCGCCACCTCCAGCCGGGTGGCGGGGCACAAGGAGGGAGAAATCAAGGGCCAGGCCGTCCGGCGCGGGTTCCCAGCCATTTACCTGGGAGAGGCCGGTGGGGCCCGCATGCCGGACATCATGGGCGCCAAGGGACTGGCCTCCATCGGAGGAGGGGGCTTCGACACTTTCCTCCAGCTCATGAGCCGGGTGCGAAAATCCCCCATGATCACCGCCATCATGGGCGAATGTTACGGGATGCCCACCTGGATGGCTTGCCTTTCTGATTTTGTGGTCCAGGTAAAAGGAAGCGCCATGGCCGTGTCCGGCCCGCGGGTTCTGGAACTGGCCATCAGCGAGAAGATCACCGACGAGGATCTGGGCGGCTGGAAAGTGCACGCCCAGATCACCGGCAACAGCGACCGGGTGGCGGAGAACGAGGAGGAATGTTTCGCCATCATCCGGGATTTCCTTTCCTACATGCCTTCCCACTGCGATGAACCCCCTCCGCGCAAACCCGTCCCTGAAGGCTCGGGCAGCCGCATGGACCGGATCCTGGACCTGCTCCCGGAAAAGAGGAACCGGGTGTATGATATGAACAAGATCCTCCAAACCATCGTGGACGGAGGAAATCTCTTCCCCCTGAAACCCCTTTTCGGCAAGAGCGTGATCACTTCCCTGGCCCGAATGGACGGGCGGGTCGTGGGAATCGTGGCCAACCAGCCCTGGTTCAACGCCGGGGCCATGGATACGGACGGGATCGACAAGGCCATGAGCCTCCTGGTCCTGTGCGATTCCTTCAACATCCCGGTCCTCTTTTTCCATGACACCCCCGGGTTCCTGGTGGGAAAAGAGGCGGAACGGAAGCGGGTGGGAGCCCGGGTGATGAACTACATGAACGTTCTGGGGCAGATGACCGTGCCCCGGGTTTCGGTCATTGTGCGCAAGACTTACGGAATGGCCTACTGGAACCTGGGCGGGTCGGGCTGTGCCACGGACTTCCTGGTGGCCTGGCCCACGGCGGAAATGAGCTTCGTGGACCCGGAGATCGCCGCCAATGTGGTCTTCGCCGGCAAAATCAAGGAGACTCCGGAGCTGGCCGCCCAAAAGGAGAAGTTTATCCAGCAGATGATCGAGGACAGCCGTCCCTACCCGGCCGCGGGGATGCATTATATTCACGACGTGATCGACCCGCGGCAGACCCGGAACTACATCCTCCGGGCCCTGGAGATCAGCGAGGACCGCCGCACAGGAGGAGTCAGCCAGCACCGGCTGGCCAACTGGCCGACCAAATTCTGACTCGTTTCAAGTTTCGAGTCTCGGGTTTCGCGTTCCTGCAACTCGAAACACGAAACTTGAAACCCGAAACTAGAAATCTTTAAATGGAACAGATAACTCACCGCTTTATTGAAACCAACGGCATCGGCATGCATATCGCGGAAAGGGGAAAGGGGCCGCTGGTGGTCCTCACCCACGGGTTCCCGGAGCTTTGGTACTCCTGGCGGTACCAGATGGTGGCCCTGGCCAAGGCGGGGTTCCATGCCGTGGCCCCGGACCAGCGCGGCTACGGGCAGACGCATTGCCCGGGCTCCATCGAGGCCTATGATATCTTTCAGCTTACCGGCGATATCGTGGGCCTGGTGAACGCTCTGGGAGAAGACCGGGCGGTGATTATCGGCCATGACTGGGGCTCCGTCGTAGCTTACCACTGCGCCCTTTTCCGGCCCGACCTCTTCCGCGCGATCGTCCTTCTCAGCGTTCCCTTCCTGCCCCGCGTGGGCGGAAAAATTCCGCCCACGGAAATCATGAAGAAGATTTACGGCGAAGAAGTCTTCTACCAGGTCTATTTCCAGGAGCCGGGGAAGGCGGAAGCGGATATGGAAGCCGATATCCGCAAGACGATGCTCAGCACCCTGTTTTCCCTCTCGGGCAGCGCACCCCCGTTGGCTGGCCGAGAAAGATATCAGTTATTTCGTCCATGAATTCCAGCGGACCGGTTTCCGGGGCGGGCTCAACTGGTACCGGAACATCGACCGGGACTGGGCCTTGACTCCCTTCCTGGAAGGGGCGAAGCTCCGGCAGCCGACTCTTTTCATCGCCGGGGGCGTTGACCCGGTCATCCGGATGTACCGTAAACCTGTGGAGTCTCTCGAAATGGGGGTTCCCAATTTGAAAGGAAAAGTGATCCTCCCGGGAGTGGGCCACTGGGTAAATCAGGAACGGCCGGAGGAAGTGAATCAGCTGCTGGTCCAGTTTCTGAAATCCCTCTCTCTCCTTCCTTCCCCTTCTCCACCCGAGGTGGCCTGAAAGGAAGGAGCGGGAAAAATGGTTTGGTAGAAAAGTGGTATTGCTGTTTGGTCTTTGGTCTTTGCTCTTTGCTCTTTACTCTTTGCTCCATGCTCTATGCTCTATGCTTATTTTACTAAACAAATGGGAGGTAGCCTATGGATTTTTCGTTAAAGAACAAGGTAGCGCTCATCACCGGAGCGAGCCGCGGGATTGGTGAGGCGGCGGCGATCGGGCTGGCTCAGGCCGGCGCCGACCTGGCCATCGCCAGCCGGAAACTCCCCGATTTGGAGAGAGTTGCCGCGGAGGTCAGAAAGGCGGGAAGAAAATGCCTGCCCATAGCGGCCCACGTGGGCCGGGTGGAAGAGGTCAACAACCTCGTCAAGAAAGTGGTGGGTGAATTCGGGAAGATCGACATCCTGGTGAACAACGCCGCCACTAACCCCACCATGGCCCAGGCGCTAGATGTGGATGAGCGCGCCTGGGATTCCATCATGAACCTGAATCTCAAGGGACTTTTCTTTCTGAGCCAGGCCGTGGCCCGGGTGATGAAGGAAAAGGGGGGGGGGAAAATCATCAATGTCTCCTCCATCGCCGGGATCAGCCCCGACCTGCTTCCCGTCTATTCCATCAGCAAAGCCGCCGTGATCATGGCCACCAAGGTCATGGCCATGCAGTGGGCCCAGTACAAGATCCGGGCGAACTGCATCGCCCCGGGACTCACCAAGACCAAGTTCAGCGAGGCCCTCTGGAATAACCCCGATATTTTGAAACATGCCATGGCCCTCACGCCCATGGGCCGGGTAGGCGAACCCGAAGAAATGGTCGGGGCCATCCTTTTCCTCGCTTCGGAAGCGTCCAGCTACGTGACCGGCCAGGTCATCGCCGTCGACGGCGGAAAAACCATATAGCCTGGCGGCTCCAGACCGCCCGTGCACGGAAGGCGGGTCGGAAAAAAAGGATCTACAAATCCGCAATCCGAAATTCGAAATCGGAAATGGAGAGGAGGAGGTCGGTATCATGTTCGATCTTTCAAGATTTTCCCTTAAGGGCAAAGCCGCCATCGTCACCGGGGGCGGCCGCGGAATCGGAAAAGCCGTAGCCCAGGGCTTCGCCAAGGCGGGGGCAAGGGTGGCCATCACCAGCCGCAAGATCAACGACCTGGAGGCCACCGCCGCGGAGATCAAAGCCTTCGGCGGGGAGGCCCTTCCGGTCCAGGCCCACCTGGCCAAGATGGAGGAGATCAACCGCATGGTCGGCACGGTGCTGGGCAAGTTCGGCCGGATCGACATCCTGGTAAACAACGCCGGCGCCAGCCCGGCCATGGGTTCGGTGCTGGATTCGGACGAGCGCCTCTGGGATACGGTCATCAACCTGAACCTCAAAGGGCTCTATTACACCAGCCAGGCGGTCGCCCGGGTGATGAAGAAGCAGGGAGGCGGCAGAATCATCAATATCGCCTCCATCGACGGCTTCAAGCCTGAACCCGGAGTCAGCATTTACAGCATCTCCAAGGCCGGTGTGCGCATGGTGACCCAGGCTTTTGCCGCCGAGCTGGCGCCCTTCAACATCCGGGTGAACACCATCGCCCCGGGTGCGATCAGCACCAAGATGCTGGATTCCCACTGGTTCAATCTTCCTCCCGAGGAGGCTAAGAAGGCCAAAGAAGCGCTGGGCAAATTGACCCCCCTGGGACGGGTGGGAGAGCCCGA
>JAPLIW010000170.1 GCA_026388915.1 Deltaproteobacteria bacterium | reverse complement strand
TGAAAAAATTGGTTTTCAGCCGTCACCCCGGTGAAAACCGGGGTCCAGTAAGTTCGTAACACCTTGAAAACACTGGATTCCGGCTTTCGCCGGAATGACGTAAAAAAGAACTGAATCGATTTTTTCACACCTTCCCCCCTTTTTTAAAGGGGGGCTAGGGGGGGATTTCTGGATTCGGCCGGTGCCCAAAAAACCAACTCTTTGGGCCGGGGGTTGCTCTACCATGTTATTAGGATTCAATTTCGGATGGTTTTTCTTTGGATTTCATCTGTGTCCCATTAATAATCTTCTCGTCTCTGTGCTCTCTGTGCCTCTGGGGTGAAAAGTCTTTACATCCGGAACATGGACGTCGTGGCCCCCGTGGCCCGATAGAGGATCACCAGGAGGAGGATGACGACGGCCATGAGCAGGGTGGACATGGCCGCCGCACCCCCGAGGGCCCCGGATTCCACCATGTTGTAGATGTCCACGGCCATCACTCTCCACCGGGGAGTCACCAGGAAGATCGTAGAGGTCAGCTCGGTGATGGCCCGGATGAAGGCGAAGGTAATCCCGGCGATGAAGGCCGGCTTCATCAGCGGCAGAACGATCTTCCGGAAAGTGGTAAGCCAGGATGCCCCCAGGTCGGCGGAGGCTTCTTCCATGGCCACGTCGATCTGCTTCAGGGTGGAGACCCCGGAACGGAGGCCGAAAGGCATGCGCCGGATGCAGTAATCCAGAACGATGATAAAAGCGGTTCCAGTCAATATGAGGGGGGCTTTGTTGAAGGCCATCACAAATCCCAGCCCCATCATGGTGCCGGGGACGGCGTACGGGAGGGTGCCCAGGAAATCCATAAGCTTCCGCCCCCAGAAAACCTGGCGCACCACCAGGTAAGCGGTCAACAGCCCCAGGAGCGTCGCCAGGAGAGCCCCGATGGAAGAAAGAACCAGGCTGTTGGTAATCGACCGCAGGGTGTTGGTGAAGACAAGCCGGTAATGATTCAGGGTGAAAGAGCTGTCCACTCCCCAGACCCTGGAGAACCCTCCGACGATGATGACCAGGTAAGTAATCAGAATCACCACGGACAGGAGAAGACAGACGGCGAAAATGGGGCCCTTGATCTTCCAGGGGGTCTGGCGAAACTCGGTATGGGCCGGCTGCCCGGTAATGGTCACGTAGGATCGTTTGGAGCGGTACCAGTTCTGAAAGTAGAAAAGGAGGAAAGAGGGAATCAGCAGGACCACGCTCAGAGTCGTTCCCATCCCCCAATCCAAAACCCCCAAAATTTGGACCACGGATTCCACCGCCAGCACCGAGATTCCCCCTCCCAACAGGGCAGGGGCCCCGAAAGCGCTGAGGTTGCTCATGAAGACCATCAGGGTTGCGCTCAGGATGGCCGGGGTGATTAAAGGGAGGGTCACCGTGAAAAGAACCCGCAGGGGCCTGGCCCCCAGATCCTGGGCCGAATCTTCCAGGGTGCTGTCCAGGCCGCTGAAGGCGGCGGAGATGATCAGGTAAGCCAGGGGAAAAGTGGTGAGGATCTCCGAAAGAATGATCCCGTGGTAGCCATAGATCACGAATTTGAATCCCAGCCACTTTTCCAGGAAAACGTTGACCACTCCGTTTCTCCCCAGGAGGAGAATGAGGGAGAAGGCGTTGATGAAGGGAGGGGTGATCATGGGCAGAATGGCGGTGATCATGAAGAGCCATTTCCAGGGAAGATCGATGCGGGTCATGCCGTAGGCAAAGACCAGCCCGATCAGAACCGCCCCCACCGTGGCCACAACGGCGGTGAAGAGGGTATTGTAGAAGACCTGCCGAAAATATTCGCTCGTGAGGAAGTTGACATAGTTGACCAGCCCGACGAATTTCCCGGTGTCATCCATCACGCTCTCGCGGAAGACGGCATAGAGGGGGTAGGCGACGAAGTAAAACAGGACCCCGAAGGTCAGGAGGGTGACGATGAGGGCGACGGGTTCTCTTCGCAAGTGGGACATAGATGGGACAGTGTCTAGAGTTCGGAGTGCCTAGAGTGTCTAGATTTTTAAATCACAGGGAGACATGAAGAGTAAGTGATGGGGGGACGCGGAGACACGGAGACGGGGTGAAAAAACGATCTCCGCGTCACCGCGTCTCACCCTCCCCGCGTCTATTGGGTAGTCTTTTTGCCCATGGCCACCTTGGCGTTGAATTCGTTTAGGAGTTCCTTTTTGTACTTGGACCCCCATTTGTAATCGTCCTGGAATACTTTGATGTCTTTCAGCGGGACGGCGCCTTTGGGGGGAGCCACGTCGGGGCGCACGGAATAGTTGCCCAGGGTAACCGCCAGCTCCTGGGCGCCTTTGGAAAGGATGAACTCCATAAATTTTTTAGCCCCGTCCATATTGGGTGCCCCACCCACAATCGCCGTGCAGGAAGGCTCGGCAAAGGTCGGACTGGGGGTGGTGAAGGCAATGGGATACCCCTCGCCGGCGAGCTGGAAGACCCGGTCATAGAAGGTAATGCAGAGGGGATACTCCCCGGTGGCCACCAATTTTGCCGGCGCGCTCCCGCTGCGGGGATACTGGGACATGTTCTGGTTGAGTTTGATCAGATAATCCCATCCCTTCTTGGACTGGATTCCCGTTTCCCCTTTTTCACGGAAGAGCTGGACCGCCGTGACCAGGAAGGCGTAGCCGGTGCCGCTGGCCGCGGGGTGGGGCATGATGATATTGTCCTTCCATCGGGGGTTCAGGAGGTCTTCATAGGTCTTGGGCGGCTCGACTCCCATCTTTTTCAGGGCGTTCACGTTGTACCCCACGACCAGGGGGTACATGGTCGTTCCGGTGAAGGCCGGCTCGTTGGGATAGGCGTACGGAGGAAGAAGCAATTTGGCATTCGCCGGTTTATAGGAAGCGATCAGCCCTTCCTCCTTGGCTTTATCCAGGAGTTCGGCCCGAACGGAATGCCAGATGTCTGCCTGGGGACGAGCCTTCTCCCCTTTCACCCGGGCATGGATTTCCCCCGTGGAAATGTTAATCGATTCCAACTTGATACCGGTCTCTTTCGAAAACATCTCCCCGAACTTCTGCATGATTTCGTCCTTCCAGGGAGAGTAGACCATGATTTTTCCGTTGGCTATCCCGGGGACTGACGTCCCCAAAATGAATGCCACAGCCAACCCAAAGATCATCAGATTTTTCCAAGTTTTCATTCCCCATACCCCCTGTTGTTTATGGACGCGGTGACACGGTGACGCGAAGACGCGGTGACAGAGTGACATGGTGTCTTGTCTTTACTCCGCGTCTCCCCATCTCCGCGTCTCCGCGTCATCTCTTTTATCCCGTGTCTCCTACTCTCCGCGTCTTGTCTTTTCCTCGCGTCCCCCGATCTACCTCAGTATCCTTAAGAGTCCTTCCAGCGGCAGGGTATTGATCACATCCTTGGCCTCGATCCAGCCCCGGCGGGCGGTGAAGACCCCGAACTTCATCATCTCCAGCTGCGGGGCGCTGTGGGCATCCGTGTTGATGGCCAGCCTGGCCCCCAGGTCCCTGGCCATCCGGGCATCCACGTCCTTCAGGTCCAGGCGGTCCGGGTAGGCGTTGATTTCCACGGCCACCCCCTGATCGATGGCTGCCTGGATGACTTCCTTGAGG
>JAPLIW010000438.1 GCA_026388915.1 Deltaproteobacteria bacterium | reverse complement strand
AAAAATAACAGCCAAAACCCAGAACCAGCAACGAGTAACCAGGAACCAGCAAGTGAGCCAAATTTCTTTTTCCCTTAAACCCTTCCCCCCATTCCGACTTGATTATACCGTTTGGGTTCTGCGCCGGAGGCCGGACAATATGTGGGACCGGTGGGACGGTCAGGCCTACCGGCGGGTTCTGGTGGTGGATGAAAAGCCTCTGGATATAGCGGTTACCCAAGCCGGGCCGCCGGAAGAACCCGAGCTGAAGATCGTTGCCACCGGAATACGACTTAAACCCGATACGGAATCCAAATTGACCGCAGTCCTGGAAAGGTTGTTGGGTTTGAAGACCGACCTGGCGGGCTTCTACCGCCTTGCTGCAAAGGACCCCAAGCTGAAATCCCTGGCCTTCAGCTTCCGGGGGATGAAACCCCCTAGATATCCTTCCGTCTTCGAAGCCCTGGTCAACGCCATCACCTGCCAGCAATTCACCCTTACGGCCGGTATCCGCATCCTCAGCCGGCTGGTTGCCAACTATGGAGCAGCCTACCGAAACCGGAACGATGTTTTTCATGCTTTCCCGCGGCCCCGGGACCTGGCCCGCGTGGAAATGGAAGACCTCCGAAAGCTGGGGTACAGCCGGCAGAAAGCGCGTTCGCTGATTGATCTGGCGCGGATGGTGACGGAAAACGGATTAGGCCTCGAAGAGTTAGCTTCCCTCGAAGATTCGAAGGCTCTCGAAAGGCTGACCGCCCTCCGCGGCGTAGGCCGATGGACGGCTGAGTATGCCCTTCTGCGGGGGCTGGGGCGGATTCATATCTTCCCGGGCGATGATGTGGGAGTCCGCAACCGGCTGCAGGACTGGATGAAGGTTACCAGACCGCTGGATTACGAAGGGGTACGGCGCCTTCTTAACCGGTGGGAACCTTATGGGGGGCTCATCTATTTTCACTTATTGCTGAACGGGCTCAGCGAGGCAGGGCACCTTGAATTTGCGGATTGAAGATTGATGAATTCGTAAAAAGTCTCTTGGATCGTCACCCCGGCGAAAGCCGGGGTCCAGAACATCTTGAAATAACTGGATTCCGGCTTTCGCCGGAATGACGAATTTTATGGAATTTCGACTTTTTACGAGATCATCAAGATTGCCAAGTGCGGAATGCGGATGGGCGCGAAGTTTTTGACTTGAAAGTCTGGAGTGAAAATATTTCACCCCTCCCTCCTCCCTAAATGAGAAAAAAGAAGGAGGGATGATATGGGCAAGGCTTTATCCTTTAGATCCGCAATCTGCCCTGCACTACGTGGAGTGCAGGGCAGCCCCGAACCACATAGGATTCGGGGCATTGCCCTGAACCTTACATGGTTCGGGGCGCATTCGATCAGATTCCCGGCACGCAACCCGGGGCGCGGACCATCAGGACCGGAACGCATGAAGATCGGAGGATCCGGTCGGCCACCCCGCCCCACACCCATTTGCTGATTCCCGATCGGCCATGGGTGGCGATGACGATGATATCCGCCTCGTTCTTATTGGCGAATTCGGCCAGGGAATCAGCCACATTTCCGTAGAGAACCGCGGTTTCGACCCGGACTCCGCTTCCGTATTTGGCCTGGCTGAGGATCTCTTTCAGATACTTCTCGGCATAATCCTTATGTCCCTTGTCCACCTTTTTGAGCTGTTCTTCAGTGATGACATAATCCGTCATAGGGGGGCGGAAGGGTTCGACGACCCGGGCGAAAATCACTCGCTTGGCCTGAGACCCTTTCACCAGGGTTTCCACGTGGGGAAGAACGCACTCCGCCAGTTTGGAACCATCCAATGGAACCAGAATTGTTTTGTACATGGCGCCCTCCTTTGTTTTAAGAATCAATTCAAAACTTGAAGCAGATCAAAAGGCAAGCCCAAATACATCTTCCCTTTTACCTATTTAGATGCTTTTGCACTGGAATAGAGCTATGTGTTTTCTAAATTCCTGCCCAAATAATCAGCTTAGGTAATAGGGCAGAAAGGGCAGGCTGCAGGGACGGTTCGCGAACCGCCCCCACATTGGGTGAAGATCCTCTTGTTTTCTCTAATAAAAATCGATCCGGTAGTACAGGTCGACCCCCATTTCATTCCCCCGCCAGGTTTCCACCTCCCAGTTTTTTGAGATCCGGTATCTGATTCTTAAAAGCTGTTCATCGCTAAACGCGGAATATCCATAGCTTAGGTATAGCTTGGGGGTAAGGTATTTGCCGATGGTCACCATGGACCTCGTCAGGTCCCCGCCCCCGCTCTGGATGTCCACGGTGTCGATCCCCAGCTGGCTTTTCAACTGGCCCACCACGCCGGGGGAATCACCGGCCAGGAGCCCCCCTGCCCCTGCCACGAGGAGCGAGAGGTTTCCTTCCTTGGGGTCATAAGGCCGGCCCAGAAGGAGGTAGGAAAGAATTTGCTCGTCGGCCATGGCCGGCTGGGAATAGAGCTTAACCTTCGGTTTCTTGAGATTCCCGAAAATGGCCAGTCCCACTTTGATATTGTACATTTTTTCCAGATCGTCGGCGCGGCGAAGGGCCAGGATGTCGAGATCGGGATTATCAACCGGCCCTCCCGAATAGATAAAGCGCCCCCGGTCGATTCGCAGGCCCAGGCCATAGCCGCTGTAGGTGCCCTGGGTGAGCCGGATTTCGCCCCGGGCGGTTGCCTCCTCGGGCTTAAGACCCAAAATTTTCAAATCCACGTTTCCCGCCAGCCGGGTATCGATCCCCCCGGTTTTCACCTGAATTTGATCGCCGAGGATCACCCGCACCTGAATATCCATGGACAGGGACGGTTTTCGGTCCGGAGGCTGGTCGATCATAACCACGTCAGAGCTGGTCCGGGCCACCCCGGGAGCGGAGACCTCGTAAATATGGGCCTCGGGAAGCAGGATTTCTCCCCGCACGGTGATTTTTTGGGGAGTCCCCTGGAATTCGAGTCTAGGGCTGCTCTGAATTCTCAGGTTCGGGAGATAGAAGGTCTGAAATTTTTCTCCTCTCAAGTTTCCCTCAAAACGGTCCATCCCCCAGCGTTTCAGCCAGATCGTTCCCGTCCCTTCCACATAACCGGGGCCGGAGCGGGCCCGGAGGGATTCAACCTGAATCCGCTCATTCCGGAGTTTCCACCGGGAAGAAAGATCTTCGACGCGGATCCCGAGGGCCGGGACTTGGACCCTCGCGTTGGTCAGCTGTAGGGTCCCTTGAAGGCTCGGCTGTTCCCAGGTCCCCTCGGCTTTGAAATCCAGGTCCATGTCTCCCCTGGTTTCCTCCACCATTCCGGGGAAAAAAGCGGCCAGGAGCCCCTTTTCCTGGGCTTGGCCTTGAAGGGAAACCCGCAGAGGACCGGCCGGGTCAAGGCGGGGCGGAATCCGTGCTGGAAGGGGGAACCGGAAGTTCCCTTTCAGAGAACCGTAATCAAGCAGGGAGAGGGAAACATTCCCCTGCAACCTTTCTCCGCGCCAGATATAATCCAGGTCAGCCTGGTTGATCCCCGCGTTGATCACCCCCTTGTCTCCCTTCCAGCTCAAATTTCCCCGGGAGACTTTCCATCCACCCGCGAGGTCGAGGCGAAAATCGGGCAAAAACTCCCCCTTCATTTTCCCGTCGGCCTCGCCTTCCAGCAGGAATCCCTCCGGCAGCAGCGGCTGCAGGACGGCAAGATTGAACGCCGTCCAGAGGAGATCGATTTTCCCCTGCCGGGGTAAGGCCGGACGAGGAGGTTCAAACGAAGTGAAGGTCCCCTCGATCCTGCCGTTCTGGTTCAACATGGCCGCCAGCACGGCCAGAAAACCCCGGGGCCCCCATTCGGCCGCGGCTTTGGCATGGGGCACTTCAAAATTCATCCCGGAAGAAATCTTGCCGGCCTTCCTTTCTCCTTTGGGGCTCTCGATCTGAAAACCGGCATCGGAAATTTGCACCATTCCCTTCCATTGAGGTTTGGACCAGGTACCTTCGGCGTTGAGGTCCAGGGCGGCCTTTCCCCGGCTCTTTTGAATCCATTCCGGATAGAGGCGGGAGAGAAGCCCGTTTTCCTGAAGCTGCCCCTGCACCGAGATCTTGAGGGGACCTTGGGGAATAAAAGAGGGAGAAAAACTGGCCGAAAGGGGCAAAAGAAAATCGCCTTTTAGGGCTCCGTGCTCGGCGGAAGTCAGGTTCAGGTTTCCTTGAAGGGTATCTCCCCGCCAGGCAAAGTCGGCCTCCGCCGCATTCAAGGGGATGGAAATGGGCTTTGCCCTTCCCTTCCAATGAAACTCGGCCTGGGAGACTCGGGTCTTTCCGGTCGCTTCGAAACGTGAACCGGCAAACCATTTCCCGGTGACGGTTCCTGAATTTTTTCCTTTGAGAACCAGTTCTCCGGGCAAGAGGGAATGGAAAAGCCCGAGGTCTAATGCATTCCACCGGGCTTCCAGTTTCCCTTGCCGGGGAAGATCAAATTGAAAGGGATCGGGGGAAGATACTTTTCCGTCCAGGGTCGCGCCCTGATTGAGCGTCAAAGATGTCGCCGCCAGAAGGCCATTCCCGTTCCAGTCCACCTGAACCTGGCCGGATGGAACTTCGAAACTCAGGCGTTCATGAGCAAAAGTTCCCTTGAAACGGCTGTCCCCCGAAACCTGCCAGCCGGTTTTTTGCCCGTGGGCGGTAAGAGAACCACTGGATTGCCCGGAGGCATGACCCGCAGGGAGCCAGGGATTCGCCCGGGTCAGATCGACGTTTTGCCATTGAGCCTGGAGAGATCCCAGAACCGGTTGAAGGGTCAGGTCCGCCCGGGCTTCCAGCCTTTCTCCCTGTCCGCTTTTTATGACCAGGGGAGACAATTGGAATTGATCCGCCGAAAGTGCGACCCGCGCCGGACCTTGGAGATTCCAGGGGCCCCGGGAATCCCGGCCGTCGAGCTTTTCCAGAGTCCCCTTCCAGGAGCCATCCCGGTAGGCACCGTTTATGTCTCCCTGGGCGTGGACTCGGTTTACAACCGTGGCGAACTGAACCCGGTGAGAGACAGGGCTTCCGACGGCCTGGAGACGGAGGGAGGTTAGGTCCAGGGGCCCGGCCTTAATGCTTCCCCCCCTGGCCTCCAGGGACAAAACGGGGGAAATCCCGGGATCGTATTCTTTCAGGTGAAGATCGGCACGGAGGTCTGCAGCCTTTACTCCCTGCGCCCCCAATTCTTTTCCCTCGGCGGATATCATCGCGGTCAGGCGGTTTTCTCGATAGCGGAACCAACCCGCCGCGGATATCTGTCCCCTGGCCTGGGTGATGAGCTGGGAAAGATCGGTCACTTGCCCCTCCAGGGTGATTTTTTCCTGGAGGGTGCCTTTCCCCCGGAGATCGAAGCCCTGCCCGTGCAGGCGAAGGTGAGCGATATGCAGGAGGTTTTCCTTCCAGCCGCCTTCCACCTCTCCGGCTACGGCTTTATCATAAAGCCGGCTTTCCAGAAGGTTCGCCTTGAAGACGGCCTCCGGCGCCCGGGTCTTGGGCCAGAGAAGGCGGCCGTCCAGGTTCAAGTTGATTTCCCCTTTCAAATCCGGAGTCAGTAACCCGGGGTTCAACTCTCTTCCCTGGAGATTTCCCTGCACCGAGAATCCGTCGGCCCAGGAAATCCTCAGGGGGCCTTTCACCGAACCGTCAAGCCATCTTCCCATGAGGGTGGTCACTTCCAAATTTTCCAGGTTTCCGCGGAAGACGGCCGATGCCCGGGCTTTCTGCCAGCCTTTGGCCTGATTGGCGACCGTGAGCCGCCCTCTATATTTATCAAGGGGACCTTTGATCTCGATGGTACCTTGGAGATTGGAAAGGAGTTCCTGTTCCGGAACCGGGGTTATTCCGGAGAAATCGGCTTTCAAAGTGAAGACCGGCTTCTCTCCAAAGGCGATTTCTCCTTCCCCCTGGACCTTCCCCTTCCGCCCCGGCTGAAGGAGACGCACGTTCTGGATCTGGAGGACGGAGCGGGTCAAGCCCAGATTACCCTCCAGGTGGAATTGTTCCACCGCCTTTCGCCGGGCGGCAAGGGAAAAAGATCCCTTCGCCTCTTCCCGCGCCGCTACCGGCTCCAGCCGGATTCGAACCTGGAAAGAATCGAGACCGGCAATTTCGTCGGCCAGGGTGGTTTGCAAGTCCAGATCGAGGGAAGGGCGGGAGAATCCCAGTTTCATGGACCCTCCGGCTTGCACCGATGGACCGGCCAGGGTGAAGTCCCGGACATTCAGCGTCTCTCCGTCCCAATGCAGGCGGGTGAAGAGAGTATCAAAAGGAACTGGATTTTCCTGCAGGCGCTGGTAGGTCCCCCGCTGGATCCGAAGGGAATCCACCTGTCCTTGCAGCCGGGAGAGCCAGAATGGAGACTCCGGCCAGCCGCGAAAAGAGACGGGACCGGCCTCCGGGCGGTTGTCTTTCACCCGGACACCGTCCAGGGAAATCTCGTGGACCAGCAGCCTGCGGTTCCAGAGTTCCTCGGCCTGCCATCTTAAATGGAAAGACTCGGACCGCAGCTCGCCCTGCGGCCAACGGACCCGCAGGCCCCGGATTTTCAATTCATTCCGCAATCGGCCGGAAATTTCCTGGGAGTCAATTTTCAGGGGGGTCAAGACAGAGATAACCTTCAGGAGAACACCGGTGCCTTCGGGGGTATTTAAAGCCCAGATCACCAGGGAGGCGGAGGCTACCAAAATGAGCGCGAGGGCGATAAAAATGATCAGGAAATACTTCAGCCTCTTTTTCACAAGGCGAACCCGACCGAGATATGCAGTTGAAACCCCGGGTTGTCCACATTGATCTGACGGGCCAGGTCCACCCGGACCGGGCCGGCGGGGGTATAATAGCGCACCCCGATCCCCGCTCCCTGGGGCCAACTCATATCCTTAAAATTATTAAACGCATTGCCCGCGTCGTAGAAGCCGGCAACGCTCCAATTCTTGGTGATGGAGTATTCCAACTCCAGGCTGCCCACCAGAAGGTGTTTTCCTCCGATTACGTTTCCCTGGGAATCTTTAGGCCCGAGGGACTGGTAGGTATAGCCGCGCACGCTGCGGTCGCCGCCGGCGTAGAAACGAAGGGAGGGGGGCAGGTCGGTGAGGGGGTTCTTCTGCCAGGTAACCCCAAACTGGGTCCGGGGAATCAGGGAGAACCCCGCCCCCAGGGGAATGAGTAGGTCTCCATTTCCCAGAAACTGGAGAAAATTGGATTCCGCTCCCAGAGCTTGGGTGGAGCCCCTGGTTTCCAGCGAATACCGAAACCCCTTGCCGGGCCGGATGAGGTCATCGACTCTCCGCTGATAAAGACGGAGCCCGGGCATGAAGAAATTGGAACTGCCATCCTGGTCCGCCTCGGAAAACTGTTCGTACCGGAATTGGAGGTAGGCGGAACCGATGATCCCGTAACCGAAGCTCCGGGCCTGTTCTCCTTCCAGGGTTAATAACACGCTGTCATAGGGTTTTATAAGCTCGCGCTGGAGTCCCATTTTCAGGTTCGTCCGGTTGTCGATGTGTCCCTGATTGGGAAGGGTATAGTAGGACGATACCGCCTGGCGGCGTTCGGCAATGCTCAGGTCACTGTTGAATTCATGGCCCTGCTGGAAGGCATTCAAGTCCTGATAGCGGAGAGAGAGCCTGGCCCCGTAATCGGTGGAATAACCGACCCCGGGGCGCAGGCGTTTGGGGGCGGAGGGTTCAAGCTGGATCCTTACCGGCACGTTCCCATCCCGGGCCTCGTCCTTGTCTGCCCGGATGTTCACCGAGGCGAACCGGTCGGAGTTGATGAGATTCAATTGGGTCTGGTAGACCTTGGAATAAGAGTAGGGGTCCCCGGGCTTGAAATCCAGAAACCTTTCCAGGTAGGAGATTGGATACAGCTGGGTTCCTTCCCAGATCACTTCTCCAAAAAGGTACCGGGAACCGGTTTGGAGGATCAACTCAATCTCGGCTTTCCGCTCCGCCCGGTTCAATCGGATCATGTGGGATGTAAAATCCGATCCCAGGTATCCAAGGTTCAAAGCCTTGCTCCTCAATTCTTCTTTGGCTTTTTCATATTTCACCTGGTTCAGCGCATCCCCGGGTTTCAGGGGAAAGGAGTCAACCAGCTTTCGGAGGTCGCGGTTTTTCTCCCCCGGCCCGGTGACCCGGACCTGCACGGCAGTGACCCGGACGGGCTCTCCGGGAATTACTTTCACCCGCAGAAGATCCTGGCCCTCCTCCGTTTTTTCCAGGTTCGAGGAGACCTGCGCCTCAAGGTAGCCAAAGGGCTCGAGAGATTTCCGGACCTTTTCCGGAATCTGGCGGAGGAAGAGGTCGAGGAGCGCCCGATCGACTCCCCCCTCGCGGACCATTCCCGGCGGAAGGGTCAGAGCGGCCCGGGCGTTCTTCAGGGCATCCCCTTCGATTCCTTCGATGACCACCCCGAGAGGCTCTGCGGCGATGGCATTCGAAAGGAGGCATGCCCCAAAAATGAAAAACAGGAAAAGAAGTGGATGTGGATATCGAATTCTTTCCGGCAAACGTTTTACCCGGCCCTGGAAGATAATGAGGATTTCTCCTGCGGCCTTGCAGCTGGAAAAAGCGAAGCTGATAAGAATTTTACCCTTTTCCCCGGGCGATAAGTAGCCTTTTGTTGGAAACCAGAGGAACGACGCCCTCGGCTGCGCCAAAGGGAAGAAAGATAGGGAGTTAAGGCGGGAATCAAGAATCCAAGGAACCCCCTTTGAAAAAAAGTCTTGTGGGGATATAATCACCCCGCATTCGGTCCCTCCTGAATTCCATGTGGAAAGGGAGTAAAAGTGGAAGGTGATTCAATTTCTAGGAAGAAGGCCTCCTTCTGGAAAGCTCTTTTCACCCCTCAATCCGTTGCCCTCGTAGGAGCTTCCAAAGATGCGAAGAAATGGGGATTCAACCTCCTGTTCAACATTGTGAAGGGGGGCTATCCGGGCCGGATATACCCGATCAACCCGAAAGAATCAGAGATCCTGGGGTTCAAAGCCTATCCTTCGATCGTTCAGGTTCCTGAGCCTGTGGACACGGCTATCCTGGTTGTACCTTCTTCGGACATGCCCAAGATCATCCAGGAATGCGGGAGAAACGGCACTAAAGTGGGGGTGGTCATCACTGCGGGATTCGGGGAGGTGGACCGGAAAGGAAAAAATGTGGAAGAGGAAATGGTCGCTCTGGCCCGCAGCCTGGGGATGCGCCTGGTCGGCCCCAACTGCCAGGGGATTGTGAGCACCTGGAATTCTTCCCTCTATGCGCATATGCCGCCTCAATTTCCCCCGACCGGTCCTTTGGGGGTCGTATCCCAGAGCGGAAACCTGGCCACCTCCCTGATTGAAGCGGGTCGTCAGTTAGGCATCGGCTTCAGTCGGATCATCAGCAGTGGGAATGAAGCCGACCTCCAGACCCCGGATTTTCTGGAATTCCTGACCGAAGACCCCAAGACCGAGGTCATCCTGTCTTACCTCGAGGGGTTGAAGGATGGAAGGAAATTTTTCCAAACCGCCCGGAAGGTTTCGGCAAAAAAACCTTTCCTGATGGTGAAGGCGGGACAGACCGAGGCGGGAGTGAAGGCCGCCTTTTCCCACACCGGGGCGCTCGCCGGTTCTGCCGGCCTGTTCAGCGGCCTTTGCCGGCAGAGGGGGATCATCCAGGCTGAGACCATCGAAGAGATGGTGGATATGGCGGCGGCTCTCGCCGCTCAACCCCTGCCCAGGGGAAGGAGGGTGGGAGTCGTGACCCTGGGAGGGGGATGGGGAGTGCTGGCCGCGGATTTCTGCTCCCAGGCCGGCCTGATCGTTGAAGCGTTAAACCCCCGGATGATCAGAGAGCTGGACGGAGTGCTACCACCCTGGTGGAACCGGATGAATCCAGTGGACATGGTCACCGGATACCGGAAAGGGGATCTTTTAACCTCCATGGAATTGTTCTTGAAATCAAATCGATTCGATGGAGTGCTTTTGCTCGGCCTCGGGTGGCGGGCCTGGCGGGGAGGATTCCTGAAATCCTGGTCGGTGACCGCTGAAGATGGGATGGAGGCGGCAGGGCAGGACTGGATCGAGGAAGAGGGGAGGATTTTTGCGGATCTCCAGGAATTGGGCTGCAAGTATGACAAGCCGATTCTTCTGGCCTCCGACGTGATCCAGCACACGCCGGGATATGAAATGGCCGTTCGCCAACGCCGGGTGGCGGCCTACTCATCCTTGCCGCGTGCGGTGAGAGCCTATCGGGGGTTGGTGGAGAGATATGAATTTTTAAAGAGGGTTCGAGGGAAATAGTGAGTACGGTTTTCCATTTAATTTGACAGCAAATAGAACCCGTGATAAGAATTTAATAATATCGAATGCTTTTCCTTTATTCCAGCCGGGAAGATGAACCCTTTTTTCACCGTCCTATCCGCCGC
>JAPLIW010000339.1 GCA_026388915.1 Deltaproteobacteria bacterium | reverse complement strand
TTCCATGGCCATGGGAGTGGTTCCGGATCTGCCCACCGGCCCTTTATTGGCTACCACCACCTGACAGCCGAGCGAGGCCGCTTCAATGGCCGCCCGCATCCCGGCGCCGCCACCGCCGACAATCAAAATATCGGTTTGAGTGAGATCGATCATCTGCTTTGCTCAAAAAGAAGGATTTAGGAATTTGCCGTCTCGTCCTGCGTCTCTTCCCGCCATCCTACACCCGACACCCTGGTCTTTTTATTCCGCATTCCGCATTCCGCATTTTCCTTTCTCTGCCCCCTGCCCTCTGAATAGTCACTTCGCCAGCAGAAAATAAATTCTCCCTCCCTCCCTCATTTCCCCCGCCGCCGTTCCCGCTCTTTGGCCGCTGCCGAAGAAGAGGTCCACCCGCCCGGGGCCTTTGATGGCGGCTCCCGTGTCCTGGTTGAGAACAAACCGGCGCAGCGGTTTCCAGCCCACGACTCTTCCGGATTCGTCCACTTCGGGTTGACGGGATACGAGGTAAGCCAATGCTCCGGGCGGAAAGATCGTCAGGTCCGTGGCGATGGACCTTCCCGGAGTCAATGGAACCCCCAGCGCTCCTTGCGGTCCCTCGGAATCAGGGAGGAGACGGAAGAAAACGTATCTTTCATTATACTGGAAAATTTCTTCCGCCCGGTCCGGGTTGTTCTGGATGAACTCCCGGATCCGCTCCATGGATATGTCCTTTTCGTCCAGCAATCCCCGATCGATCAGGTAGCGGCCGATGGGACGGTAAAGACGCCCATTGGAGGCGGCATAACCCACCCGGAGGGTATCCCCATCGGGCAGCCGGATCTGCCCTGAACCCTGGATGTGGAGAACGTAGCGCTCCCAGGGGTCTTTGAGCCAGACGAGTTCCAGCTCTTTTCCCTGCAACACACCTTCCGTATCGATCTCCCGGCGCGAATAGTAGGGGACCTCCCGCCCGTCCTCGATTTGGACTACACCCTTGTTTGAGGATGCTCCCTCAGGGGTTGTTTCCGCTGCTGCCTCTGCAAGGTCACACGGCGGGGCATAGAGGGGGTAGGGGTATTCTCCTCCCGGGTCAAGGCTTCCTTCAAGGATGGGTTCAAAGTAACCGGTTAAGAGGATGGAGTCGGATGAACTTTCCCGCCGCGGCTCCCAGAAAGAAAAGTTACTCCGTATTTGGCGATCGATCTCGGCATCATCCGTTGTGCTTTGAAGAATTTCGCGGAATAGAATCAAGGTACGGGAAACCTTCTCGGGAGAGAATTTTTCTTTTGAAAACCCGGCTGTATTCCCCCTTACTTTCATCTGGTTCAGGCCGGCCAGACTTCTTTCCACGGAGGCGATCAGGGATTCCTTTGGTGAATCATTGGTCAGCGGTTCTTTGATTTCCCGTTCCTGGAAAAAAATCGCGCCTTTCCGGGAAAGATCTTCCCTGGGCACCGAAGGCAGGCAACTCCACAGGCACAAGAGGAAAAGGCCGGCTATATAGGCTCGCAATCCATCCCCCCTTTTCTTTCTCCGAAATGATATCATCTTTTCTTTACCGGGTACAAACTCCAAATTCTTTCTGAAATCAGGCTGGAAAAAAGGCTTGACAGGGAAGCGCAGAAATTGATTTCATTAAGCCAAAGCTCCAACCGAGTCTCCTCTCGATAAGAAGGCCCTCAAAAATGAAAAAGAATAGATTCATTCCCCTGATTATCATCCTGATCGCTGCAGGAGTGCTCCTCTATTACTATTTCCTCCAAAACCAGCGGGGGGAAGGAACCGGCATTCCCGTATCCGGCAACATCGAAGTCACCACGGTGGATGTATCTTTTAAAATCTCGGGAAAGATTGAAAGGCTGGCCGTAGAAGAGGGAGATCGGGTCAAGGAAGGACAGCTGATTGCGTCTCTGGAGCACCGGGACCTCTTGTCCCAGAAAGCTAAGGCAGAGGCCGCTTTGGAATCGGCAAAGTCAAGAATACCGACCCTCCAGAAAAATATCGAGCTTCAGGACCAGGCGACGTTTCAGGAAATCTCCCAGGCGGAAGCCGGGGTCGAAGCCGCCCTTGCCCGGCTTCAGCAGTTTATTGCCGGCTCCCGGCCCCAGGAGATCCAAGCGGCCAAGGCGAACCTGGAGCAGGCCCAGGCCGATGCGGTGAAACGAAAAGCCGACATGGAACGGGCGGAAAAACTCTACAAAAACAATTTCATCTCCGCCCAGGAATGGGACTCGGCGAAAAACGCGCACGAAGTGGCTGTCGCCAACCAGAAAAAAGCCGAGGAGAATTACGCCCTGGTCGTCGAGGGGCCCCGCAAGGAAGAAATCGCCGCTGCCCGCGCCCAGTGGGAACAGGCGCAGGCGGCGTTGAAACTGGCGAAAGCCCGCCGGATCCAGGTGGAGGTCCTGCGGAAAGAGTTGCTCACCGCGCAGGCTCAAGTGAAAGAAGCGGCTGCGGCCATCGAAGTGATCGACACCCAGATCGGCTACAGCGAATTGAGCGCCCCCCTTTCAGGGGTCGTCCTGGTGAAAAACACCGAACCGGGTGAATTTGTGGTCCCGGGAGGGGCGGTGGTGACTTTAGGTGATGTGGAAAAACCCTGGTTAAAAGCCTTTATCACCGAGGGTGACCTGGGGAAAGTTAAGCTGGGGCAGAAAGTCTCCGTAACCACGGACAGCTATCCCGGAAAAGTCTACCCGGGAAAGATCACCTTCATCTCCTCGGAAGCCGAGTTTACCCCCAAAAACGTCCAGACCGCCAAAGAGAGAGTCAAGCTGGTCTACCGCATCAAAGTGGCCCTGGAAAATCCCCACCTGGAACTTAAGCCGGGAATGCCGGCGGACGCTAAAATACATTTGAAAGACTGAAGAAACCGTTTCGAGTTTCGGGTTCAAAGGCCAAGGAGAACTTCCCAGCTTCAACTAGGAATTCAAAACCCACAAGATAAAATCTATTCTAAAGAGTTTCGTTCTTCTTAACTCGGAACTCGAAACCCGAGACTCGAAACTGTTCTCGCTATGTTTGCCATTCACGCCCAAAACCTGACCCGCACCTTCGGCCCGGTCACCGCCGTCGATCAGCTGAATCTCACCGTGGAAAGGGGCGAGATCTTCGGACTGGTCGGGCCCGACGGGTCCGGCAAAACCACGATCATGCGCCTTTTCAGCGGGATCCTGCGACCCACCTCGGGCGAGGCCTGGGTTCTGGGACATCCCGTCAGCAAGGAGGCGGAGCCCCTGAAGGACAGGATCGGCTACATGGCCCAGAGGTTTGCCCTCTACGGCGACCTGACGGTCATGGAGAACATCCACTTCTACGCCGATCTCTACGACGTTTCCAAGAAGGAACGCATCCCGCGGATCGAACGGCTGCTGTCCTTCAGCAATCTGGCCCCGTTCAAAGATCGGTTGGCCCAGAACCTCTCCGGAGGAATGAAGCAGAAACTGGGACTGACTTGCGCCCTCGTTCACACCCCGGAGATTCTTTTCCTCGACGAGCCCACGAATGGCGTGGACCCTGTGTCCCGAAGGGATTTCTGGCGGATCCTTTACGACCTACTCCGGGAAGGCGTCACCATATTCGTTTCCACCGCCTACCTCGACGAGGCGGAGAGGTGCCACCGGATCGGGTTGATGCATCAGGGACGCCTCCTTTCGATCGGCTCTCCAAAGGAGGTTAAGAATTTAATGAAGGGGGAACTGTGGGAGGTCCGTTGCGAGCAGAGAATGAAAGCCGTGGAGATACTCAAAAATCTTTCCGGGGTGAAAGGCGCGGGAATATTCGGCGACAGGATCCATGTGCTCCTGGAAGACGGCGATGGCGCGAAGGGAGAAATGGGAAAAGCGCTCCGAGAGTCTGGGTTTGAAGTCCTCTCTTTAAGAAAGATCCCCCCGAGCCTGGAGGATGTGTTTATAGCCACCGTACCTAAATAAAAAGAATAGGGGAAAGCCCTTTCGCCCTGATAAGTCAGTTGTCAAAGACAAAATAGACCTAAACATTGCAAAAAATATTCACCGGAGAGCACCCCCTCCCTCCCCTCCCCCCTCGAGGGGGAGGGTTA
>JAPLIW010000239.1 GCA_026388915.1 Deltaproteobacteria bacterium | reverse complement strand
TCCGGCGGCACGAGGCAATTACCGACCTTTTCGTCCCCCGATCGGACCTGGTCCTCTTCGTCACCTCGGCCGACCGCCCTTTCACCGAGAGCGAGCGGGCTTTCCTGGAGCGCATTCGCAACTGGGGGAAAAAGGTGGTCATGGTCATCAACAAGGTCGACATTCTCGCAAAAGAAGAAGAAATAACCAAGGTCAAGGATTTTGTCCTCGAAAACGCCCGCCTCCTCCTGGGCGTGGTACCCGAGGCCTTTGCCCTCAGCGCCCGAAGCGCCCTGCGGGGCAAGCAGGGGGAAGCCCGCCTCTGGGAAGAGAGCCGGTTCGCTCCCTTCGAGGAATACCTCCACCACACCCTGGATGAGAGCAGCCGCCTGCGGCTGAAACTCCTCAATCCGCTGGGAGTGGGAACCCGTCTCACCGAAAAATACCTGAGTCAGGTCGATTCCCGTACGGCTTCTCTAAAAACCGATCTTGACCTTCTGGCCGACGTGGAATCCCAGATGAAATTCTACGGGGAGGATATGCAGCGCAATTTTGGGTATCGCATGGCGGACGTCGACAATATCCTCCTGGGAATGGAAAAGCGGGGGCAGATTTTTTTCGACGAGACCTTTCGACTCGGGCGGGTCTTCGACCTCCTGAGCAAGCCCCGCATCCAGCAGGAGTTCGAACGCCGGGTGGCGGCGGACTTGCCCCGGCAGGTTGAAGAGAAAGTAACCGCTCTGATCGACTGGCTGGTGGAATCCGACCTTCGCCAGTGGCAGGCTATCCAGCAGCACATTGCCGGACGACGCCGGGAGCAAAGCGAAAGAATCATCGGAGACATGGGGCCGGGGAATTTTTCCTACGACCGGGACCGGCTGGTGGAGGCGGTCGCCCGGGAAGCGCGGCGGGTGGTGGACGGTTACGACCGGGACGGGGAGGCAAAAACCGTGGCCGACCATGCCCGGACCGCCGTGGCTGCATCGGCGGCCCTGGAAGCCGGTGCGCTGGGGCTGGGGGCCCTGATCACGACCCTGGCCACGACCGCGGCGGCCGATGTGACCGGCGTCCTCCTGGCCGGCCTGGTGGCCGCCGTGGGCCTCTTCATCATTCCCGCCCGGCGACGGCAGGGAAAGGCGAAGCTGAACGAAAAGATGTCCGCCCTGCGGGCGCAGCTCAGCGACTCCCTGCGCGGCCAGTTCGAAAAGGAGATCCATCACAGCCTGGAGCGCCTCCAGGAAGCCATCGCCCCCTACACCCGTTTCGTGCGCGCGGAGCGGGAAAAGATGGAAGAGATGGGGAAAAAGCTGAAAGATCTGAAACTCGAAATCGAACAGCTGAAGGGAAAGCTCGAATCTCTTCTCTGATCTTCCATAAACAGAATAAACGATCCATCCGCAGATTACGCAGATTTCGCAGATGGTAAAGGCTTGGAAAAGGCTAGACGGCGATGCTCCAGGGATGCAGATCCAAAGTTTAAGAGCAAACCAATCTCAAATCCTGTGGCTTTCAAGTAATTGATGGCCTGGGCTTCTTCTGCTCCGCTGAGGCCGGCCAGTGCCTTGAGCTCAACGATCACCGAATCGAAACAAAGAAAGTCAGCCCGAAAGGATGCATTCAAACGCTGATTTTTGTAGAATACCGGAATTTCAGCCTCCCGCCGGTAAGGTATCCCCCGAGTAGTCATTTCCAAGGCCATTGCTTCCTGGTATACAGACTCAAGATATCCACGCCCCAATTGCCGATGAACTTCCATAGCCGCCCCAATGATTGCATAAGTCCGCGAATCCCTCTTTTCTTTTGGCAGGTCTGGAGCCATAAGGCTATCCCTTTTCCTTTTTTAAGATTAATAAAAGTTTTTTTACTTTATATTAATCTGCGTAATCTGCGGACTAAGTTTTTTGTATCAATTTAGCGGCTTGAAAATCATATCGAAGCCATATCGATTGAGATACCAATCGCTGAAATCCCCCCCAACCCCCCTTTGCAAAGGGGGGCAGGGGGGATTTCTGGGAGATCTTTTCAGAGGGTAAAAGTTA
>JAPLIW010000882.1 GCA_026388915.1 Deltaproteobacteria bacterium | reverse complement strand
CCGCATCCAGCTGGCGAAGCTCCCGACCCTTGAAAACAATGCGGCCGTTGACGATCTTGCCCGGGGGCTTCGGAATGAGCTGCATAATCGAAAGCGCACTGACCGATTTCCCGCATCCGCTCTCCCCCACCAGCGCTACGGTTTCCCCTTCGCTTACATCGAAGGAGACCCCGTCGACGGCCTTAACCACTCCACCGGGCGTGAAGAAATGGGTCTTGAGGTCCTGCACCTCAAGGATTATGGGCAACATATTTCCTCGGTTAGAAGAAAGGTTTCGATATGTGTAAGGAAAGCAAGAAAATCTGATATTTTCCGCACGCTATTTTCATTGCCGATCAAAGCTTGCCCATCCGTCTTTTTCTAATCATGGAAAATCGAACTTTTTCATTGGGTTCGCAACTTGGGGTCTAACTCATCCCGCAGGGAATCCCCGAAAATATTAAAAGCAAAGACCGCCGCGCTGATTGACAAGCCGGGGAAAATAGCCATCCAGGGTGCGCTCTCGGCGAAGGTTACGGCAGCCCCTTTCAGCATGAGGCCCCATGCGGGCGTAGGTTCTGCCACCCCCACCCCTAAGAAGCTAAGAGATGCCTCGGTAAGAATGGCCCCTCCCAAGTAAGCCGTGAGCAGGATCAGGTAGGGGGCCACCACGTTGGGAAGGATATGGCGGAACATGATCCGGGGATGGCCAAACCCGCACGCTCGGGCGGCATCCACATAGGGCAAATTGCGTATGGAGAGAGCAGAGGACCGGATGATCTGCGCGCTCCGCGGCACCAATGGGATGGTTATGGCTACGATCACGTTCATGATGCCGGTGCCGAGAACCGCCATCATCGCCAGGGCCAGGACAATCATGGGGAAGGAAAGAAGAATTTCCATGAAGCGCTGAATCACCACGTCAGTCTTTCCGCCGAAGTATGCACAAATCACTCCGATGAAAGCTCCCAGTGTGGCCCCAAAAAAAGCAGCGGAGAATCCTACCAACAACGCAGTTCGAGCCCCGTAGATGATCCGGCTAAAGATATCCCGGCCGAAAGCATCCGTTCCCATCCAATGCTGCCCGCTGGGGGGAAGAAGCATGGCGCCGTAGTTCGTCTGCAGGGGATCGTATGGAGAAATGAAATCAGCCAGGATTGCGGTCAAGGCCATGATGATGAACACCAGACCCCCGACGGCCCCCAGAGGGCGCTGTCGGCAGAAACGGAGCACCCTTTGCAGCCAATGGGTCCGGGACGCGGTTGTTTGTTCCTCTTTTCCCGGCGGCGGGTAATCATAAACCTCCATCTCTTCCCTTAACCCCCTTATTTATACCGGACCCGAGGATCAAGCCAGGCGAAAAGAATGTCCGCGATGAAGTTCATAAGGACAAAGAAAACAGCGGTTAACAGCACCAGGCTCTGGGTCATTGTATAATCCCGTTGCTCGATCGCCTGGACGAGGAGACGACCAAGCCCGTTCAGGTTGAAAACCTGCTCGGTCACCACGAGCCCGCCGATGAGAAAAGCCAGCTCCAAAGAGATAACGCTAATAACCGGGAGGAGGGCGTTTTTCAGTGCATGCCGGATGAGGATCAATTTTTCCTTCAAACCTTTTGCGTGCGCAGTCCGGATGTAATCTTGCCGCAGAACTTCGAGGACCGAGGAGCGGGTCATGCGCATGATCATCGCCGAGTAGCGATAGCCGACGGCTAAAATCGGCCAAATGAGCTGCGTGAAATTCGCCCAAGGGTCTTCCCAAGGGGGAGAGTACTCCATGGGGGGAAGCCACCCGAAGACCACCAGAAGCCCCAGGATCATGATGATGCCCAACCAAAATGAGGGTGTAGCCAGACCGGCGATGGAGAAGAC
>JAPLIW010000879.1 GCA_026388915.1 Deltaproteobacteria bacterium | reverse complement strand
GGCCATCGGCCGGAGCCCCCACCTCACCGGATCTTCGGACATGGGCGACATCACCCACCTCATGCCCGGCCTGCACCCCATGATCAAGGCGGGCAGCGCAAAAGTGCACACCGAAAAATTCTGTGTCGAAGACACCCGCCTGGCCTACATCGAAACCGCCAAAGGACTGGCCATGACCGTCATAGACCTCCTCTACGATGGCGCCCGAGAGGGCCTGGCCATCAAATCCGCCCACAAGCCGAGATACAACAAGGAGCATTTCCTGAAGTTCTGGGAAGATCTGTGTAAGGAAGCCTAGAAAATAGTTCGGAGTAATGTAATTCAGATATCAAATTAGTGTCTTTGCTTTTATTCCTCATTCCGCATTCCGAACTCCACATTCCGCATTTCATAAGGAGGTACGATCATGGCTGAAGTTAAGGGGATCGGCTATCGCGTCTTAGGGACCATCAAGAGCGTAAAGGGTCATTGCAACTCCGGGCACAAAGTGGGGCAGCAGCTTGAACTCAGCGGACACAATACAGCCGGGATGTGCGGCTTTTTCTACCATGACGCCTTTCCCTACATCCTCATGCTGCAGTTCGGCGGCGGTTTCCCGGTTGAGTGGGGCGGGCCGGAGGTGGTGGAACTCGAATGTATGGACCGCACGAATGCGGTGAAAATCGAGCTCAAGCGGATGAAGGATTAAAAAAAGCCATCCTGGCTTGATTGATCCCAGGCAATCCAATGCTCTTATCCCACCAACTCTGTTCTTGACACGGCTCCAAGATGATGCAATAATTGATTCGGGATGACTCATTATTGATTCGCAAGGAGGTGGTTGCTTTGAAACAGATCACGGTGAGGGGGCTCCCCCCGGAGGTGGAGAAGGTCATCAAGAAGGAAGCCCAAAGGAAGGGGTTGAGTCTCAACAAGGCCTTCGTTTCCGTTCTGGAAAGGGCGGCAACGGGGAAAAAGGGCATGAAGAAAAAGGGGAAGATTTTGTACCACGATTTGGACCCCCTCTTTGGAATTTGGAACGAAGAGGAATCCACGGAATTCCAGAAGAGCCTCGAGTTCCAGAGAAAAATCGATGAGGGCCTATGGAAAAAAACAGAATCATGATTGACACTTCCGCTTATGCCGCTTTTTTCCGCGGGCATGCCGAGGTCAAGATGTGCCTGCAGCAGGCCGACGAGATTTTTCTTAACTCCATCATCATCGGCGAACTGATAGCCGGTTTTTCAATGGGAAGACAGGAAACCAGGAATCGAGCCATCCTTCAGGAGTTTCTATCTTCGGCAAGGGTCCAGACGCTGGTCATTGATGAAGAAACAGCGGAGAGGTATGGTGCTATCGTAAGCTATCTGCGGCGAAAGGGGACTCCTATTCCAACGAATGATCTATGGATCGCCGCCTCGGCGATGCAGCACGGGTTAAAAATTTTGACCACCGATAAGCATTACGCCGAAATCCCCCAGGTCATCACCGAATATTACCAGTCAAAAGGTTAAAGCCGTTATCGGGGGATCCCATCAGCCTCTGATCAACCGATCCATCCTGAAATATTGGAGGAGGGAAATGAACTCCGGCGTGTGGATGGGGTCTTTGCTCATCCCGTAGAGGTGGGAACTGCAGGAGCAGTCTGAACATCCGAAATCGGGGATTTCCCAGTTGGATATTTTCTTCAGCGCATCGGCCA
>JAPLIW010000599.1 GCA_026388915.1 Deltaproteobacteria bacterium | reverse complement strand
CGTCGTTGACAGTGCTGCGGGAATCGAGTATGAATAGATCACCAGAAAGGATCAAGAGGTATGTTCCGAACGCTACTCTGCTGGGTGATCTTTTTCTTCACCACGGTTATTCTGGGGACGGTCGCGATCCTTCTCTCCCTCTTCGACTCTTCCGGGAACATCCCCCACCTGGTGGCCCGTTTCTGGGGAAAGATCCAGCTGCGTATCACCGGCACCCGCGTCCGGATGCAGGGTTTGGAAAACTTCGACCCGCAGAAGAGCTACATCCTGGTTTCGAACCACCAGAGCACTTTTGACATCTTGGCCCTTCTCGGATACCTTCCCATCCAATTTCGCTGGACGGCCAAAACCGAGCTGTTCCGCATCCCCTTCATGGGCTGGGCCATGTCCCGGATCGGCTACATCCCCATCGAGCGCGGCAGCCCCAAGAAAGCCTACCGCAGCATGCTTCGGGCCGCTGAGGTCGTCCGGACAGGAGTGTCGGTGATCATCTTCCCCGAAGGAACCCGCAGCCCGGACGGAAACTTGCAGCCTTTCAAAAAAGGGGTTTTCCTCATCGCCCTGAAATCCCAGGCCCCCATCCTCCCCATCACCATCCAGGGGGCCTCCAGGATCATGCGGAAAGGGGACTGGCGAACCTATCCGGGACAGGTTCGAATCCAGATCGACCCTCCCATCGAAACCGCCGGAACTCCCGCCGAGAACGAAGAGCAACTCTCCCAGCGAGTCCGCAGCACCCTGGTGAAAAATCTCACCCCGACTTGATTGACTCGGGATTCCATTTGGAATAGACTAATTCCCATCCCCAAGGAGGATGCCAGAGAATGAGTGTTCAGAATCGGATCAAGAAATTCGCCACGGTCCAAACCGCAAAAGCCGTCCTGAAAATCCTTCCTCGAATCAGCGAGAAGAATCTCCTTCGGTTTCCCCTCGTCCGGAAGGGGCTGGAATCCCCCCTGATCTCCAAGTACCCGGAGGGCAAGGAATTTTTCAAGAGCCTTCTGCTTCATGGCCGGAGAGCCATGGGTCGCTGTTCGAAACCCTGCCTGGACAAATTCGCCCGGAACCTGATCGTGAACGAGTTTATCGCCGCGGCCCCCCAACGGGAGGAATTCCATTCCCGTTTCGGTTTCGACCCCCCCTTCTTCATCGTCCTCAGCCCCACCATGCGCTGCAATTTGGCCTGCTACGGGTGCTATGCCGGCGAGTACGAAAGAGGGCGGGAACTGGACGGGGAATTGATTCACCGGGTGCTCCGCGAGGCGCAGGAGATGGGGGTTTATTTCGTGACCGTCTCCGGGGGCGAGCCCTTTATCCGGCCCGATCTCCTCGACATCTTCGCGGCCCACAAGGACCAGTACTTTCAGGTATATACCAACGGCACGCTCATCGATCGAAAAATGGCGAAGACCCTCTCCCGCCTGGGGAATGTTCTTCCGGCCATCAGCGTGGAAGGGTGGGAGAAGGAAACCGACGCCCGACGGGGGCCCGGAGCGTACCGGAAGATTCTGGAGACCATGTCCAACCTGCGCCAAGAGGGCGTCCTCTTCGGGTTCTCGGCCACCGCCACCCGGCAGAACAGCGAGGTGATCATCAGCGATGAATTCGTGGATTTTTTAGCCCAGCAGGGATGTTTCATCGGGTGGTTCTTCAATTACGTGCCCATCGGCAAGAGTCCCGATATGGATCTCATGCCCACGCCCCAGCAACGGATCCACCGGCGCCGGCGGCTGACGGAACTCCGGCCCCGGGTGTCCCTCATCCTGGTCGATTTCTGGAACGACGGGCCTCTGGTCGGCGGGTGCATCGCCGGGGACCGGTATCTGCACATCAACAACCGGGGGGACGTGGAGCCCTGCGTCTTCATCCACTTTTCGGTGGACAACATCCGGGAGAAACCGCTGAGCGAGATTCTCAATTCCGAATTCTTCCACGCCTTCCGCCGGCGCCAGCCCTATTCCGCCAATTTCTTCCGTCCCTGCATGGTCATCGATCACCCTCATCTCCTCCGCCAGGTGGTGGCGCAAACCGGCGCCTGTCCCACCCATTCCGGGGCGGAGACCCTTCTCACCGATTGTTCGGGGGGGCTCGACCGGTATGCCGCGGCGTACGGAGAACTGGCGGACGAACTCTGGAAGGAGTGGAGTCCTTCCGCGTCCATCGCATCGCCCCGGGGGATCGAACCAGGAATCGTGCCCCAAGCACCTAAAATTCGAAATACCTAAAATGGAAGACCGTATTTCACTTGAAACTTGCAATTGGAAGTTTGAAACTTTTTTGCGGAGGAGGACATTCCGATGATGGAGTTTACCCTGAGCAAGAAGCCTTTCAAGGATAATCCC
>JAPLIW010000574.1 GCA_026388915.1 Deltaproteobacteria bacterium | reverse complement strand
TTTTCCGCTTTCATTTCGTTCCCATTTCCGGGCTGAATCAAATGGCTAAACTCTGCCCGCTTTACATGAAAGCCTCTTCAAGGCTTCCTTCCCATTGTTAACAAAAATACCGAAGGTTGTTGTCGGCTGTCAAGCGATTTAAAAAATGCTATAAGTTTATCGGTCTGAAGAAGGCTTTTCCAGAAATCCCTCCCGTCCTCCCTTTTCCAAAGGGAGGAGAGCTTTTCCCCCTGGTTTCGATGGCAGCCCTTGTCTTCCTCCTCCTGAAAAGACAGGCTTGAGATCGTTTCAAAATCGGGATTCCGGAACACCCATCCATGATGAATAACGGAGCACAGGAAACCAGGGTGCGAAACTGTCATTTCTCCTGCCACTTTGGCTCTCTTTTATGCTAATATTCCGCCCGTACCGAAGCCGTTCAAAGGAGCTCTTTCATGAAAAAAGCTTTGCAGGAAATCGAAGAATCTTACCGATCCATCTCCAAACGGGTAAAGATGAAACCCAGGGTGGGGATCATCCTGGGAACCGGCCTGGGGAAACTGGTGGATAAGATCTCCGTGAGGGAATCCTTGGCCTACGACCAAATCCCCCATTTTCCCGTGAGCACGGTCGAGGGACACGCGGGCCATCTCCTCTTTGGCCGCCTGGCCGGGAAGGATGCGGTGATCATGCAGGGAAGGGCCCACTATTACGAGGGATATTCCCTCCAAAGGATTACGCTTCCGGTCCGGGTGATGAAGAGGCTGGGAATCGAGATCCTGATCATCTCCAATGCCGCCGGCGGTCTCAACCCTCAATTTTCCCCCGGGGACGTCATGGTGATCTCCGACCACATTAACCTGACCGGCCAGAACCCCTTGATCGGCCCCAACCTCGATCCTTTCGGCCCGCGCTTTCCCGACATGGTCGCCATCTATGACCGCGAATTGATCCGGGCCGCCGAGCAGGCGGCCGTCGGGGAGAAGATCAAACTGCAAAAAGGGGTATATGTGGGGATCGCCGGCCCCAGCCTGGAGACCCCTGCAGAGACCCGCTTTCTGCGCATGATCGGAGCCGACGCGGTGGGAATGTCCACCATCCCCGAGGTGATCGTGGGGGTTCACTGCGGCCTGCGGATCCTGGGGCTTTCGGCCATTTCCAACATCAATCTCCCCGACTGCATGCAGCCGGCTACCCTGAAAGATATTCTGAAAAACGCCGCCGCGGCCGGAAGGAAGATGGTGAAGATCGTGGAAGGGGTCATGAAAAAACTATAGAAAATGCGGAATTCGGAATGCGGATTGCGGAATGTAGGGGCGCGGTGACCGCGCCCGGGGAAGTTCGGAATCATTTAAACGAGGAATGCGCCCTGCACTCAATGTAGTGCAGGGCGGAATGCGGAGTTCAGAACGGGGAATGCGGAATAGAAAAAAAAAGCAAAAAGCGGATTTACTCGTAACGAATGGAATTCTTTTGACATTAGTTCCAGGGGCTCTCCCCGTCACCAGCGGGGCTATCGCCATCTCTGAGGGCAGGATAGCGGCACTGGGGAAGACCCCGGAGATAGAAAGTCTTTATGAAGCCCCTAAGACCATCGATGCTCATGGTTGCTTAATCATGCCCGGGCTGGTGAACGCTCATACCCATGCGGCCATGACCTGCTACCGGGGCATGGCCGATGATCTCCCCCTCATGGAATGGCTGACCCAATTTGTCTTCCCGGCCGAAGCCAAATCGGACGGAGACCAGGTATACTGGTCCACCCTTTTAGCCTGCGCCGAGATGATCCGCTCCGGGACCACCACCTTTTGTGACATGTACCTCTTCGAGGACCGGGTTGCCGAGGCAGCTAAAAAGGCGGGAATCAGGGCCGTTGTCGGCGAAGTGCTTTATGATTTCCCCTCTCCCCATTACGGCCCGATCGAGAGAGGGCTGGAGTTCACCGAGTCCCTGATCAAGGGCTGGCAGAAGGACCCCCTGATTACCATTGCCATAGAGCCGCACGCTCTTTACACCTGTTCTCCCGATCTCTTGAAGAAGTGCAGGAGCCTGGCGGACCGGTATGGAACTCCGCTGATCACCCATCTCTCCGAGAATCAGGGTGAAGTTCAAGAAGTTATGAAGAAATATGGTCGAAGGCCTTTAGATCATTTGGAAAATATAGGTCT
>JAPLIW010000845.1 GCA_026388915.1 Deltaproteobacteria bacterium | reverse complement strand
CATCCGCTCTGCCCAAAGCGCGTTGAATGTTTGTGCCCGGAGGGGGCGATTCACGAATCGCCCCTACAACCCGTGTTTCGAATTATGACTAGGTTAAAAAGAGGAAGCGTGGAAAATCCGGGAGTGAATGAAAAGGGACCGTAGGGGCGGTTCGCGAACCGCCCCTACAACGGGAACTCTGCAGCGTATAAAGGGGGAGAGAGCTTTCCGGGAGCTAATCGCTAATGGGCCCGGACCTTGCCCGAGGTCGATTTCGTTCCGATGTTGAAGCCAATCCTCATGATCGTATCCGCAAGGATCTGCGCTCCGATGGCCGCGTCCTCCCACCGGATGGCCTCTTCCGGGCAATGGCTCTTGCCCTCCTTGCAGGGTATGAAGATCATTCCCGTGGGAATCCCCTGGGTGGGAAAGGTCATGGCATCGTGTCCGGCGCCGCTGCCCATTCTTTTCCATGAAACGCCTCTTTGCCGGCAGGATTCCTCGATGAACTCCATGATCTTGCGGTCCTTCCTGGCACGATCCTTGGACAAGGCGGTCGCCAGGCTGGCCCCCCGGGTGGAGCGAAGGATCTCCCGGATTTTACCCCGCGCGGTTTTCAAGATGGATTTCTTCATGGACCGAAGGTCCAGGGTCATCTCCACCCTGCCGGGTATGATGTTGAAGGCTCCCGGATGAACCTTCATTTCCCCGATGGTCCCCACGATATCCGCCCCAAGGGAGCGTACCGCCCGGTTGACCGCGGTGACGATTCGGGCTGCCTTCACCAGGGCATCGTCCCTAAGGCGCATGGGGGTGGTGCCAGCATGTCCTGCTTTTCCCTCAACCTCAATCATATGGCGATCGATGGCCACGATCCCCTCTACTACTCCGATGGGAATTCCTAGGGAATCCAGAACCGGCCCCTGCTCGATGTGCAGCTCCAGGAAAGCCCGAAACTCAGATGGAGAACGGACTGCCTTGCCGGACTGTGCCGGGTCTTTCCCCATCCGTTCCAGGCTCTGGGCCAGGAAGGGGCGTCCCGCTCCCCTGGATTTATAAATTTCGCCTTCCACCAGGAGGTTAAACATGGCCCGGCTTCCGAAAGTCCCGGCGTAATGCCCCCCTTCTTCATCGGTGAAGACCATGAGCTCGAGGGGGCAAGGGACGGGAATTCCGCTTTCCTGAATGGCCCGGAGGGCCTCCAGGCTGCAGCACAAGCCCGCGGCGCCGTCGAATTTTCCCCCGTGCAAAACGGCATCGGTATGCGATCCCGTGGCGATGCACGGGCCCCCCTCTGCCCCGGAGGCGGGCTCCAGTCGCCCGATGATGTTGGCCACCGCATCTTCCCGGACCTGTAAACCTGCATCCCGCATTCGCCCTTTAAACCACTCCCGGGCCTTCAGGTCGGCCTCGGAGAGGGCCGGCCGCAGGATTCCCCCATCCGGCTCTTCCCCGAATTTTCCCAGAGCTTCAAGGTCTTTTCGCAACCTAACTTTATTCACTTTTATCCTGGAGATGTCCATCACCCCTCCTGGGCGGGAACGAACCGGCCGTATCCCGCTTGGGCAAGCACTTCTTTCCCGTCATAAACAACCTCCCCCCGAAGAATCGTGGTGACCACCTTCCCCTGGATCTCCATCCCTTCATAGGGGGACCAGCGGGCCGAGGAGTGGGTCTCTTCTCCCCTCATATTCCAGCGGGCCTTCGGGTCGAGGACGGCCAGGTCGGCATCGGTGTTCAAGGCAATCCGGCCTTTTTTCGGAAAGAGTTTGAACCTCCGGGCGGGGTTTTCCGAAAGAAGCCGGGCGAGGTGAACCGGGGATAAGCCTCGTTTTGCGACTCCCTCGCTGAACATGAGGGGGAACAGGGTTTCCACTCCCGGGGCCCCCGAAGCG
>JAPLIW010000502.1 GCA_026388915.1 Deltaproteobacteria bacterium | reverse complement strand
TGAGGCACTTTTTATATGGACCTCATCACTCTAAAACACGAAAAAGACCTTTGCTTTTCCGTCCAGGTACGGGGCCACAAGTTCCTGATGGATATGCCCAAGGAATCGAAGGGAAAGGACCAGGGACCTTCTCCCGCCGACCTGCTGGCCGCTTCCCTCGGTGCCTGTATGGGCATGCACATGGCCCTCTACAGCCAGACCGCGGGTCTCTCCTGCGAGGGGATGGAGATGAACCTGGTCTACAATCTGGTGGAAGAGCAGGGCCGGAAGAGAATCCAGACCGTAACCATCGACGTTGTTCTGCCCCAAGACCCCGGCGAGCGGAGCGCGGCCCTTCTGCGGGCGGCTCAAAACTGCATCGTTAGGAACACCCTGGAGAAGGGGCCGGTGATCGATGTGGAGATAAGCCCGAAGAGGTGAGAGTGGAGAGTCGGGAGTTGTAGAGATTTAGTTCTTACACCTCCCAACTCTCACCTTCCAACTTACTCTTTCCTTTGGAGGGAAAGTGCGTTTCATGACCCTAACAGAACTTTTGGCCGAAAAGAAAACAATCATCCTGGAGCGGTGGCTCGGCCGGATCCTGGAGGCCTATCCTCCGGATACCCAGACTTATTTCCGGGAAAATAAAAGTCCCTATTCTAACCCGATTGGATTTACCCTGCGGAAAGGAATGGAAGGGATCATCGACCAGATCCTGCGGCCCCTGAGCGTCGAGGAAGCCCGGGCCATCCTGGAGCCGGTCATGAAAGTCCGGGCGGTGGAGGATCTTCCTCCATCCGGGAGGGTTGATTTTATTCTCCCGTTGAGAGAAATCGTCTCCGAAATCGTGAGGGAAGAGAAGAGAAAAGACCTTTTGGGCCAGGAATGGCTCGATTTGAATTCACGAATCAGCCGGTTCGCTCTCCTGGGCATGAACCTCTACTCCGAGTGCCGGGAGAAAGTGAATCAGCTGCGAATCAAGGGATGGGAAAAAAGAACAGGAGAGGTTCAAGGTCGGAGGGCTGAAGTTTGAACCTTGGGATTTCTTTCACGGCCGTCATCCTTCTGCTTCTCATCGCACTAGGCGGAGTGGCCGGGATCGAAGCCTATTCCCTTTTCGGAATCATCATCCCCTATGCGGCTTTCCTTGCCTTTCTCGCGGGGGTCACGTATCGGATTATTCTCTGGGCAAAATCCCCGGTCCCCTTCCGTATTCCCACCACCTGCGGGCAGCAAAAATCCCTTCCCTGGATCGAGTCCAACCCACTGGAGAGCCCGCACAACACGCCTGGAGTTATCGGGCGGATGGTTTTGGAGGTCCTCTTCTTCCGTTCCCTGTTCCGGAACTCCAAGGTGGAGCTGAGAGGAGGAAAGCCGATTTACGGGGGAGCCAAGTGGCTCTGGCTGGCCGGGCTTGCCTTCCACTGGTCTTTTCTCATCATTGTCTTCCGCCATCTTCGCTTCTTCTTCGAACCCGTTCCCGGCTGCGTGAACCTGCTGGCAACTCTCGATGGCTTATTTGAAATCGGAGTGCCCACTCTTTTTCTGACGGATGCCCTGTTCCTGGTTTCGGTGACTTACCTTTTCCTGCGAAGATTGGTTATCCCTTACTTGCGCTACATCTCCCTTCCGGCGGATTATTTCCCTCTGCTCCTGATCCTGGCCATCGGTCTTTCCGGTTTCCTCATGCGCCATGTTTACAAGGTCGATCTCTACAAGGTAAAGGAACTGGCCCTGGGGTGGGTCCGGTTCCAGCCCCAGATTCCGGAAGGGATCGGATGGATTTTCTATCTTCACCTCTTCCTGGTGAGCGTTCTTCTGGCTTATTTTCCCATGAGCAAGCTGGTGCACATGGGGGGAGTCTTTCTAAGCCCCACGAGGAATTTAGCCAATGACAACCGGATGCGCCGGCATGTCAATCCCTGGAACTATCCGGTCAAGGTCCATACCTACGAGGAATATGAGGACGAATTCCGGGACAAGATGAAAGCCGCCGGAATTCCCGTGGAGAGGGAATAGGAATGTCCCTGGCCAAACTTCCCAAACCCGAAGAATTGAGCAAGGTAAGCCTTCAGCCTCCGGCCAAGGGATGGATGGAGAACCCGGCGGAGTTCAAACCGGGGACCTGGTGCTACAGCGCAGCTCCCAAGAACCTCAAGGCTCTCGGCCTGCCCAACCCCAGGGAGTGGAAGCCCTCGGATGCAGACTGGAAGCTTCCCGAAAACTGGAGGGAGATCATCCTCCAGGGGATGAAGGAGAGGCTGGAACGATACCGCTCCTTCCGGCTCTTCATGGATATCTGCGTACGCTGCGGAGCCTGCGCCGACAAATGCCATTTCTACATCGGCTCCGGAGACCCCAAAAACATGCCCGTTCTGCGGGCCGAGCTTCTCCGGTCGGTCTATCGGCGGTATTTCACCGCCTCCGGAAGACTTCTGGGGAGAATGGCCGGGGCCAGGGACCTTACGGTGGATGTTCTGAAGGAATGGTTCTACTATTTCTACCAATGCACGGAATGCCGCCGCTGCTCGGTCTTCTGCCCCTACGGAATCGACCAGGCCGAAATCACCATGATGGGGAGAGAACTCCTCGACCTGGTGGGATGCAATATCAACTGGGTCCTGGAGCCGGCGGCCAACTGTTTCCGAACGGGAAACCATCTTGGGATCCAGCCCCACGGGATGAAGGACATGCTGGACTTCATCGCCCAGGATGTCGAGGACCGGGTGGGAGTGCCTATCGAGGTACCCC